>JBAVYX010000378.1:0-3956 GCA_049588475.1 Silvibacterium sp.
CTGGTTGGCAAAAGGCTACGGCTCCTTTCAAAGTGCCTGGCGAACTCTCGAAGGAATAGAAACCGTGAACATGATCCGCAAGGGGCGAGTCAGATGGGTAGCAAAGGGTGACGTTGTTGCGGAAGCAAGGTTCATCGCCAAGCTCTTCGCTATCGCTGCCTAACTTTCCCATCACTTTCACAACTCAGCAGCGCCTCAGCTTCGTGGGCAGTAAACTTCGCAATAAAACCGTCGCATGCACCGGCGTGGGTGGGGGCTGTACTTTGTAGGCCTTGCTGAAGCGGACGCGAATGAGCCAATAGATCATCAAGGAGAATGGCAGGAGGGCGAGCACGGTCAGGAACATGGAGCCGCGCAGGAAAGCGGGAAAGACCTGTTGCTGGCCAAGAAAGAAAGACCCTGTTGCGATGAAGAGTCCGAAGCACATACGCCATAGGTGACGCATGATTCGTGGTCTACCGGAGATGCCACCGCGAGCCAGCATGCGGATGTCTCCGGCGGCGGCGAAGAGGAGGACGCCTGCCATGAAGAAACACATGGCAGCGGGGGCGTTCTTGTCGGGGTGGTGGAGGGTCCAGACACCGAGCGTGATGACGGCGGCGGCTCCGCCGGCGCCGATGAGAAGCGCGGCGAGGTCAAGCCGGCCTATGCCCCGACGGCGGCCAGCCAGCCACGCCGTGGTGATCATGTAGAAGGTGATGATGCTGCCGATAATATTGCCGTGTTGCGACTTCATGATGGCGAGACAGAAGGCACTGGAGGCCAGGGTAAGCATCGCCACGGTGAAGATATTTCCAGCGACGCGATGTAGGCGGCTGCCTTTGCGCACGGCAATAGCGAATGTGCCGGACAGCAAGCCGACGGTGCCAGCGAGAATGTGGAGAATCAAGAGCGGGAGCCGCATGCTTCCCCGTCCTTTCGGCATTAACCGCTTCAATAAAGAAGGATCGCTGCAGCGCAGGGGCACAAACAATCATTACATCTGTGTTTAGAGAACGCTGTCTCTTTTGATACACATCTACAATTGCCCCTTACTTAGTGAGAGGAACGAAGGTGCCCTGGTGGCCCACTCCGAGGAACGTCTATCCCGTTGAGATGCGGAATAGGAATATATGTCTCAGGTCCCTGGCAAATATGAAATAGTGCGATCGCAGTAGTTCACTACTGGATGGTCGGCGATACGGAAGTTTCGACTCCATGCTGGGGCGATGGCGACCACCGGCCATCGTTATTCCCGTATTGCCGTAAACCGCCCAGAACAAGACGCCCGAATTGGCACGCGGGTCGGGCGTTCTCTAGCTACCTACATTCCACGCGATTATCATGCGAGGCGATGATTTGCCACGTACCGCCGCGCTTGAGCCACGTATCAGTCCAAACTTGGCACACCTTTGCGCTCGGCTGGGACTTGTCTTTGCCGACGGCATGTTCCCTGCCATAAACAACGGCAACACTGTCCCCGAAGAAATGCACTTTAGCCTCATCAAGTCCGCAATCATAAGCAGTGCGTGCACCACTCTCGTCTTTTAGTTCATCGGCTTTCATGAAGCGCACACCGTTCGTTGACGTGCCTTGGAAATCGTCAGCAAGGAGACTGGAGACGACGCCGTTATCGACACACACACCCTCAGCCCACTTGCGTTCCATCTCGATAATGTATTTCGCGGTCTTATCTTCCGCCGACGCCCAGTGACTCTGCTGTGCATGCGCCCGAACAAGCAAAAGCGTCGCCGCGATTGCCACCGCGAAGATTCCTAAATGCATTTCTCGCATGGCGAAAGCCTACACTACGCTTCGATGGTGGCGTGAATAACTGCGCATTCAGATGTTTTTGGTCGGTTTGTCGGCTTTCCGGACATTTCAACGCGAAACTTCCGTGATGCCGGTCACTCGCCAAGAACTTGCTAGTTTGGAGCGTACTGTTTCCGCAACTGAGATACGTCCTGAGCCGGAACTAAAACCGTCCCGTCTTCGAGGCGGGCGATAGGAACCATTTCTGTGGCGACCACCGCCCACAAATCTGCTGAGTCCATTGCTCTCAAATGCAAGCGACCATCCGTGACGGGATTGGGGCCAGTGAGAGGTGAGTAGTCAGCCTCGAATGTCGGGTTTCTTCCTTTGTAATCGGTCAGTTTGCAGCGGTTCACATTGCGAATGGTATCAAAGCCAATATGCCAACCAGTAGCCTCTGGGGTAAAAATCCAGCGGCGCTGGCGGAGCCGATACCCAGATTGCTGTTGCGGGCAACTCTTTAGGACGGGCGGGTACCGAAGCTGCCAACTGCAGGCGTGCTGCTACGCCAACCAGCATGACGACGATCACTGTCGATAGAAGCCACAGATGCGAAGGCTGGGCGTGTCGAATGTTCACTCAGTTCAGTAGAAATCTCTTTCGGGCTGCGCACGTTATCAGTTGCGACCGGCCATTACGCCACCGTCGACATCCCAGACCACGCCGGTAACCCAACTTGCCGCATCGGTCAGCAGAAAGTCTATGACTGCTCCTACATCTACTGGTGCCCCGATACGACCGATTGGATGAAAGGCATTGAATCCTGCGAGCGTCTTGGCGATATCCTCGGCCTTAATGAAAGCACTATATATAGGCGTTTCGACGACTGCTGGTGCAACCGCGTTCACACGGATTCCATAGTCCGAAAGCTCCATCGCCAAACTTTGCGTCAAAGAGTGCAGCCCGGCCTTGGCCATGGAATATGCCGAGGAGGGTGTTGCCTTGATCGCTTGTTTCGCCCACATCGAACCGATGTTTACGATGCTGCCTTTGACTTTCTTCCGCACCATTCGTTTCACCACGGCTTGCGTGAGAAAGAAGTGTGACTCGTTGATGTCATGGTATTGATGGAAGTTTTCGCGCGTGTGTTCAAGGAACGACATAGGGGAGAAATAACCGGCCGCGTTTACCAGATAATCGAAAGGTCGATCGCTTTCGATCTCTTGAGCGAAGGCATCAACGCCATCGCGATCGTATAGATCCAAGGTCTTCGTGATAACTTCTGGCGAGCCCGCCTGTTTGATGGCCGCCGCAGCGATTTCAAGTTTAGCCAAGTCGCGGCCACAGATCGTTACAGCTGCTCCGCGCGCACCTAAGCGCGTTGCTGTGTCCAATCCGATTCCTGTCGAGCCTCCTACGATCAATGCGTTTTTCGTCACCTTCGGATCCATCGTCAGCCTCTTTCCCGCATCCCTCTTCAATCGACGGGGCACACCCGTTCCGATGCGTTACGATTTCACCTTAAGCAATGGTTTCGCTTTGAAAAAGCGGGCACAATTAGGTTGGGTAGGCACAATCGGGTGAGTCTTGATGAAAACGCATGAGAAAAAACTTTCGCGTCGGTTGCCACCAAGACGGGTTGGGCGCATGGTGGAAACCGTAGTTGGCTGCAAATGGTCACTCACGGTCATCGATCTGGTGCAAAGGGGTATCTGTCGGCCCGGCGCAATGGAGCGCGCGGTGGACGGCCTCACAGCCAAAGTGTTGAATGATTGTCTGCGCCTACTAGTGTCATACACCGTACTGGAGAAACACAGTTATCCGGAAGTGCCGCCGCGCGTGGAGTACCGCTTTACTGCATTTGGACTCGAATTCGCAGAGACCTTCAAGTTTCTCGAGGCCTTGGAGAATCAGTTGAAGCGCGCCCGGCGAGAGGGCTTACCCAAATCTGCGAGCTGCCCAACTTAATCTTTCCTCATCGATTTAGTCATTGCAGGTTGTGGATGAGTCCAAGCCGTCTCGGTAACTAACCGGAACTTTATTTCACATGGCCGAAAAGTCGGCATTCCGGAACTTTGACGAACGTTCGCCTTCAGGTCGAAACTACTGGCATGGTCCGCCGCCTAGACCCCTGGAGGGTGTAAAGGTGTAGACAGGAGGCGTCCCATGGAGATTCACACGATCGGCATTGATTTAGCCAAGACCATTTTTCACCTTGTAGGTGT
>JBAVYX010000379.1:0-8129 GCA_049588475.1 Silvibacterium sp.
GGCGCCATCTATGCCAATGGAGCCAATGGCAACCTCTACCTCGACGGGCAAAGCTTTGGATCGACCGGGGCCAGAGTGGGCGACAGTTCACCATGCATCCAGCTAGGGCTGCCTAGTGGAAATGCAGCCAAAGCCAGCGACTTCGAAAGCTGGTTCTATCTAGCCCCTACCGTTCGAATCGCCAGTGTGATTTTCCAGGGAACAGAAAACGGTGCTGAAACGACGATCACCGAGGTTTGGGTGGGATTGAACGGCGCGCTCCAAAATGGAGACGGAGCCTCAGGGGTGCCTGTCTTGCCCATCACGAATTTCCACGCCCTCATCACGTTAACGTCCGCGCCAATTGCAAATACAATTGTCTCGCTCACGCTCAGCGGTATCAGCCAGGGGTGGGTGATTTCGATCGCGCCGTCGGTCATTGTTCCTGCCGGCCAGATTTCGGTAACGGCACCAGTCAGCGTTTCGCTCTATATCGGCGGTGCCACGGACACAGTCACGCTGCTCGCGTCGGTCACTTCACTCCTGGGGAATCCTTCCTTCTCCTCACCCCAACTGATCATCCACGGACTGAATGTGATTCTGTGACGACTAGATCTGAGATGGAGTTGGAAAAGTGCCTTCACGATTTCGAGGGAGAAACATCCGAAGCGAGGGTCGATCATGCGCTCAGTCTGGTCATTCTGGAGCAAGCCATTCAAGGCCTATAAGGGTCGTATTTGGCATGAACCAACGCATCACTTGTTTGCATGGGGGCTATCGCTGCGCTTAGCGCGCCAGCATTATCCCGATACCGTGCTGGTGACAGATACGCCCGGCAAGAAGTTGCTGATCGACCGTCTTGGCCTCCAATTCGGTGAGGTCTCAACGGAGCTCGACCGCATCTGCAACGCGGACCCGGACTGGTGGGCACTCGGCAAACTGGTCGCCTACAGCTTGCAGGATCAGCCCTTCATTCATCTCGACACGGATGTATTTCTGTGGAGAGCGCTGCCAACCTGGCTGACTTCAGCTCCGGTCTTTGCTCAGTGCCCTGAAGACCATCCGCCCCTGGATGAGTGGTGCGGTCCAGGAGACGTCGAGCGCGCGTTCGCGCAACATGGTCTGTCTCTGCCGCTCGAATGGGAATGGGCACGCTCCCGCGTTCTTGACCGCTTTCGCGAGGTCAGCTGCGGCATACTCGGCGGCACGCGCACCGACTTTCTTCGCTACTACGCCAACCTCGCTTTGGACCTGGTGCTCAACCCGGAGTATGCCGTGGCTTGGGCGGGGTTCTTGGATAAATCTGGCTACAACATGATCGTCGAGCAATTCCAACTGGCCGCCTGCCTGGATTTCCATCGCCACGCCCCTGACTCGCGGTACCGAGGAATCAGCATTCGCTATCTTTTTGACTCGTTCGGGCAGGCTTACGACCCGCAAGCAGCCGCGCGGGTTGGCTTCTCGCATCTCCTCGGCGACGCCAAGACCCAGCCCGAGGTCGCTGCCAGGCTTGAGCGCCGTATTGCAGCGGTCGACCCAAATTTTCATCGCCACTGCCAACTCGTCGCCCGGCAAGCAACTGGGATGTGACGATGGCCATGGCCGCCAAAACGACCGGCGCGGCGGATGGGGAAAGAGGACACAGCAGGACAGCGGCAATTCATCCACTGCCTTTGCTGCCTTTGCTGCCTTTGGAATCGCAGCCTAATGGCCGCCCGCTGTTTTGCCCTGTTCCTGTTTGCAACAGACCCCTAATCCCCGTCCTCACTTGACCCGGGTAGGTCGTCTGCTTTGATGCCCGCCCAGTATTCCTCGTGGCCAGCCATGCCCTTCTTGGTCGTAATCGGCTTGAGCGCCTCTGCCGACGAGTTGACCTCGTTCAGCAGGAGCTGAAGGAGGGTCATTCGTTCTGAGATCAGTGCGTGAAGCGTAGCCGCGCTCGTCTTTCGGTCCGTCAGGGTGGCGTGCTTGTCAAGCAGTTTCAAACGCAACTCGTCGGCCCTGGGCGCCATCGCCATCTGTCGGTCGTTGATATTGCAGCCCATGTTCCAGTGAAAGTTATAGTTGGCGCGATACTGGAAGGCGAGGGCGGCTTGGTTCGAATTCATCTGGCGCGTGTGTGACTCGGCCTTCTGGACTGCTTCGATGGCCTCAAGGATCTTCGGATCGATCTCCGTGATCTGACCCTCCTTAACCGCGATCTTGTCACGCAGCCCGACGAGCTCAATCGCGTCGGCAGATGCCTCCGTCCCCGTGTAGCCGCCCTTTTCCTTTACGCGCGTCCGCGTCGTCTCGATCTTCTCGCCCGGTACCGCTTTAATCGCCTCCTGCGAGGCCTTGTGGCTGATGAACTCGAAGGCGGCGATGTGTTTGTCGATCAGTTTCACCTGCTCGTCGCGCAGCTCGTCAGGCAGGTCGGTGTACTTGGTCTTGTCGGTGACAGCGTCGCGCCGGGCATGCAACTCCTTGAGCGTCGCCTGCGCGTCCGTCACGACGGTGGGCGCGTTCTCCGGGTGGGATTGCAGACGTTCCTTTAGGTCCGCTCGCTCGCGCTCCAGCTTGGCGCGTCCGGCAGTCCCGGGGAAGTTCTTGTCGCCCTTGAGCTCAAGGTTCCAGGCGAGTTGCTCACCGCCCCTTCGCACTTGACCGCCGAGCATCTTGGCCCCGTTCTCCTTGACGAACTTGCTGTAGATCCGGAGCTTCTCCTCGTTGTTCGCCGCCTCCCGAAACTCCTTCGAATTGCGCTCGAGTTCGTGGACAGCCTTCGGATCGATCGTGGCCGACAGATTCCATTCGCCTGAAGCCGTGGCGGTGCCTTCGTGACGCACGCCCATGAAGATTTCGCCGAACGCCTCGCGGGTCGCTTCCCCCGAATCTCCCTTGACGGTCATCTGTGCCTCGAAACCGGCTTCCTTGCCGTCCTCGAGCTTCGACACGATTTGTGCCTTGGAGTGGATCTCGTCTTGACCGAACAAGTGCCGTCCGATGAAGCTTGGGTCCTGGTCGTGCGACTGTTCACCGCCGAATTGCTGATGCGTACCTAGTTCGTCGACGCGCGTGATCTCCCAGGTCGAGCCAGTCCATTTGGCCGTGCCCAACAGCGGAATGGTGACTTGGTCGTGATCCTCTTCTGAGTCGAGGGCTTCCGTCGCCACGAGCTTCGCGCCACCGAACGGCGGAATGAGAGTCTTCGCGTACTGCTCAAATGCTGCCTTGCCAGCCGGGATAGCAAGGTTAAACTCCCATGTCACCGCGAAGCTGCGCGTGGTCGAACCGCCTCTGTTCAGCGCGATCCCGCCGCCGAGCGAAACGTCGTTCCCCTTAGACCCGGTCATCGTGCCCTTCGCCAGAAAGATGTCGTCCTTGTTGACGTGGGTGACCTCGAACTGCTGGATATCCGTCGTGTGGTGTCCGACGCTGAAGGTGGCCCCTTCGAGGGCGACCGAGCCTCCCCAGCTCAGGCCCGACAGTTGGCCAGAGCCGCGCGTCTCGCCTACGGGGATCGCCAACGCGCCCTCGACCCTGGACAGTGGCTTTTGCTCGCCGAGTCGCTCCTTCTCGATGTACATAGCGGCATGCTTCTTGAATTCCTTGGCCTGGTTCTCGTCGTCAAAGACCTTGGTCCCGGTGTCCATTGTGCCTTCGGTCATGCCGAAATCACCGCCAACGGAGAGACCACCCTCCGAATGCTTACTTGCGTCGAATCCGGCGCCCTTTGTCGACGTAGCTGCGAAGGTGACGGCAAACTTGCCATTGTCAAGCTTAATGAGGTCGCTCGCCTGGACCTCATAGCTGGCACTGACCGAGGGCGTGAATGACACACCATTCTTGGTCAGATAAGAGTACGAAAGCTGGCCGCTGACATTGCCGCTCGCATCGATCGTCCCGGACGCGCCTACGCTGTGTTTGCCACCCCCGGACGTTTGCTGCGATATGCTGCCGTGGGCGGTGGCTCCCTTCTCGCTGACCGAGAGCCCGGCCTGTGCGCTGCGGGTCTGAGTGATCGGGCGCCCATATGAATCGGTGTCTATAACCGTTTCCTGGGTTCTCTCCGTCGTGGCGGCGATAGTTCCACCCGGTCGGATGGCGACCTTGGCCGCTGTCGTAGTGGTAACCGGCGCGTCACCGCGCTGCCCCGATGCGACATTGCGTTTCTCGATGCCTATCAGGTCGCCCTGCCCGGAAACGACTCCTCCGTGGCGTTTGCCGGTCGGTTCTGTTTCGTCCTCAGCGACGGCCTTGCCGCTCGGCTTGCCACCCACCCCGGTCGCCACCTTCGGCGCTGTAGGAGTCCTCGGCGGCGTGATCGGCGCCGAGCCTTCGACTGGCGGCTGTTTGGATTCGATCGGAGCACGGGGCGATGCCCGCGGCGGGGCTTTGGGTGGAACTCCCGGCGGCGTCTTTCCATCGCTCGCACGCGCCTTGGCGCGCGGTCTCTGGGTAGTCACCGATCCGCCCGGTTGGGCAGACATCTCGCCCCCTTCCTCGCCTTTGCCGATGTCATCAGGCGAAACCCGGATCCACCCTTCTGGCAAAGGCTGTGCGCCCCTCGATGTTCGCCGCGGTTGATTGCCGGTCGCCGGATCCGCCGCGACCTCATGGGTCAACGTCCGGCCGTTCAATTGTCTTGGATGGGTCGGAACTAGGGCATCCAGCTGCGCCTGGGCCGTTCGCGCCCTGTTATCCGCTCGCAAATAGTCGATATCCGCTTTACGTGCTTTTGCCTCATCGCCGGCCTCGCGTGCATCGCGGGCGCGCGCTGCCGCCTGTGCGCGGGAAATCTCAGCGCTGTTGACAAGCAGTTGGATCTGAAGTCTCTCTTTGATCGCCTTGCGGACCGCGCTGCCGTAGCGCCACGCATCTGTCTCCTGCGGCAACGCCGTGTATTCGTTGTGGGCGTTGTCGACTTCGCGAAGTGCAATCGCGTGGTCGCTGAGCGCATCCAGGTACTCCTGCGTTCCCCTTTTGCCGGCCGCGCGAAGCACCAAGACTTTCTGTGCCGCACTGCGTTCGGTGTCGGCGGTGACTCGGTAACGCTGAATGATCTCGCTCCGATTGACGACATGCCGGGTCGTGTCGAGCACCTCGCCGCGAGCCTTAGCGGCCGCCTGCATTGCTTCGCGGCGCGGCGTTTCGAGATGCGTGACCTCGTAGATCTCCATAGCCTCGCCGTAGGCCTCTGCGGATAGTTGCGAACGGGGGTCTGCACGGTTGTTCGCCTCGCGCGCCGCCGCAACGATGTTTTGATCGAACTTCGCGTCTGCAGCGTGCGTGCCCTTACTTAGAGCGATGCGTAGGCCACGGAAGTGGTGGACAGCGTGGCGTGCCTCGTGTGTCGCGTTGTCCGCGAGCTCGGCGAACTCGTCCAGCGTGAGCGTTGGCTTGTTGAGCGTCTTCTCGCTGATGTGGATGTTCCACTTATTGATCCGAAACTCGGCGTCACCTTTTTCGACATCGGCGTCGGCGTTGACCCATACGGGCGGCACACCTTCGCTGGCGAGGTGCGCGTTGATCAGCTGCTGGATGCGATCCTGGCGCTCGACCGGGTGCAGGTTCTGCCACTCGAAGAAAAGTGGCGAGAATTCCGCTGCTCGGGCTCGTGCGCGCGCATCCACCGATGTCGTCGCGCGGATGGTCAGCGCGTTGTTCCTTCGCTGAGCAGGTTTGCGAACGTTTCCGGCAGGTCCCATCATCGCGCCCGAGGCAACGCTCGGCAGTTGGATATCTGGCCGCGTTTGATCCGGCGGTTCGATGCTCCCTTCGCCCAGGTCTGGGGATCGGAAATTCAAAGGCCCCTTTTTCAGCTCCGGCTGAGGCGCGCCTGTAGCCGAGCCCTTCGTTGCCTCTGGCAGGGGCGCCGAGCCGCTTCCAGGGCTCGAGCCGCCGGGTGCTCCTTCTACCACTGGGAGGCGGCGGAACATTGTCTTTCGTTGATATGTCAGTTTCACGGGCTCGCCTGGATTCTTGATTCCGGCGGCCTCCTGGGCCTTCTCGACCTTCTCTATGGCGGTGGGATCCGCGAGTTTGCCGGTGGTTGTCTTGGCGGTCGCAGGTGCGCCAGTCGTCTTGCCCTGCGACGTCAGCTTGGTTGTGTGGCCTGTGTCGCCGACGACCTTGAGGATTCCGTAGACCGGGTTCTTGGCGAACTCGCGGAGCCTCGGAGCACACCGGTCACATACTTCCTGGTCTCCGCTGATCACGAGCTTGGCGCCCCTGAGAATAGATTGGTCCGGCAGGCTCTCGAACTGCTCGATAAGGATATCTTCGGCATGACGATCAGTAGCGGGGTCATTGTGTGCCCCGAGGGTCGTAATGTATTTGCCGTCGGGGCCGAACACGTGGACATAGACGTACGTCTTCTGATGCGCCTGGAGACGCTCGAAGGGATCCGCGCTCGAGAGATTCGCCGCGCCCAGCTTTCCGCCTTGCAGCACCGAAAGCGGGACCTTCCCTTCATTCCATTCGTCAAAAAGAGACACGTGCGGGTTGCGTGAAGTTAAATAGCCGATCTGCTCGTTCAGGCGATCGATTCGCGCTTGGAGTTTGGTCCGCTGCGCCTGGGTGGTCTTCGGCTGTGTGATCTGAGCCTGGAGCTGTTGTCTTCGGGCGCGAAGCTCATCGGGGGTCGTTGCGATCAACGTAGGCTTGGAAATCGCAATAAGCTCCTTCGCGGAGGCAATTTCCTTTGGCAGCTTGCGTCGTTGCCTTTCGAGCTCGCGTCTTTGTTTTTCCAGCTTCGCTTTGTCGTCCGCAGCCGCCGTCTTGATTTGATGCTGCAGGTCAACAAGTTGCCTTTCCTTACGTTTGATCTCTTCTTTCTTTTGGTTGATCTCTTCTTTCTTTTGTTGGATTCCCTGCTCGTTCAACCCTGATTCGAAACCTCGATAGCTTGTGACGGCACGGTGACGCGCCGCAGATTCTTCCTCCGGGGTCATCGGGTGCTGAAGAGCTGCCGGGTTTAGGGTGAACGACGGAGGTTTGGCGGCGGGCGTGCCGAGGACGATCGAGTCGAGGCGCGATTTCAATTGGCGCGCCTTCTCGAGCAAGGCGGGATCACTCGACGAGCTTGCGGCCAGGACGACCGAGTGGACGCCATCGTAGGCGAGGACGGCGTCGTCGACTTCGAGCTTGTCCCCCTTGGTTTCTTTGGTTTGTTTTACACCTTGAAGATTCTCGAGCGCCGTCTCGGCGTTGGCAATTTTCTCCGCGTTTGTCAGCGGACGGCGCTCTTTCTTGGTCTCGGAGACCAGATCTTCACCGTCTTCGTGACTACGCTGGACGGTTCTGAGGTTTCCGCGGTCCTGCTGGACGACGTGCGCAAGTTCGTGAGCCAGGAGGCGAATACCGGCCGTGGTGGACGGCGCGAGTCGGCCGGGAGCAAAGATGATGTCTTCTCCAACGGTAAACGCGGCGGAGTTCAGACTTTGCGCGGCACGCGCTGCTAGCGAATCGGAATGAAGGCGGACGGCGCCGAAGTTGTAATCGAACGATCGGTCCATGCGCGCCCGGGTGGACGGGTCGAGGGGCTGGCCGGGCGTGTGAAGGGCCAGGTGGACGATTTGCGGCGCAGGCGCGATGTCCGCCTCCGGCGCAGCCGCAGGCTTCAACGGGGGCATACGTCCGCCGGTGTCTTCCACGATGCGGGCGGCGAGATCCGCTTCGTGTTCGAGCGGATCATCAACCGGGCCGACCGGAAGCGTTGGCGGCTCCGGCGGGAATATCGGGATGCGCGAGACATCCCACCGCGGAGAAGGCGGCGCTTGCGTCATGAGAGGCGAGGCGACCGGCGCGTGTTTGGAACCGGCGTCCTTCGGGTGTTCCGATGCCGCCTTCGGCTTGTGAATCTTTCCTGCGCGCTCCATCCGATCCCCTCCGCGCCAGAACTGCGAAGCAATTGCATTCTACTGAACGCGCATCTTCGATAGTCATAGCACAAGTTCTTTCTCCAGACGACGGCTCAGTCTGGCTTACGGAAGCAGCGGAGGGTTTCATTGCGAAGTTCAGGATCAGGACTGATAGGGTAAAGAGTCCATGCCGATCACAGTGGCAAATCCGTTCAAGGGCCGCCAGTATCCCGGCGATGTAATTCTGCAAGCCGTACGGTGGTATCTGCGATATCCGTTGGCCTATGAGCATGTTGCCGAGCTATT
>JBAVYX010000380.1:0-2100 GCA_049588475.1 Silvibacterium sp.
CGTCACGGTACTGAATCGTGAGGCTATCGATCTTAGATCGAAACATACTCAAGACCCGCCCAGATCCGTAAGGCCCGAACATACTGATTGCGCCCAGATTTCCTCGAATGGCTCTCTGGCTATCATCGGCTGTGACCACATCCTCTATGGTCGCGGCTGCAATTTGTGACTTAGTATCCGAATGAGCAAAGTAAAGCTTTCCGTCCTCGATGGTCAGGGTTTCTTTTGTGTGGTCCTTGACGCCGGGAAGGCCAATTATTTCTTCGCTCTTTATCGGCGTTTGCTGCTGTGGTGGGACGATACTTGGACCGCTGTTTTGCGCGGGTGGATTGCTGTGTCTTTCGGCTGCCGTCTGGCTCTCGATAGGCAACTCCGTACTGGTTCCAGATACGTCGTTAAAGGTGATGGTCTTTTCTCCGACGAGGACAACGAACTGAAGCCCCGTTGCGTAGCGGACTGTCTGTAACCCGTATGGCGGGGTGTACAAAACAACATGGTTCGTACTGCGGACTTTGACGGAGACGTCATAGCTCTCGTCGGAGGGTTTCGAACCTGCTGTGGCCGGGTGGGGTTGGACCCCAGTGATCGTTCCGACCATATATTGGGACGTAGATTGCGAAAGCGCCGATAGGGCCGCTCCGCAGAACAAGATCACACTCATCGCTTTCAGCATGCGCATCTCCTGTCAGTGGCGCCGAGGAGCACGATGGCGTAGGTCCGATTCATCGCTGCAATAATGGGCAACTCTTCGTCCAGGGTTCTGGCGTGTCGGGTGAAACTTTCTGCGTCCAGACGAATGCGGAGCCTGGTTGGTACCGCGGTCGGTGGAATGATCTTCCTTTGCATGGAAACACTCGGGATGACAGCCCGTGGACCGGACTCTGCGGCCCCGGTGTCTGCGGCACCGTCGATGGTCACACCTTCGAATTCCCGCACGTGTTCCGGGCTGGACCATGCAGCCGTCTCTTCAACTACCTTCGCCATCCTGACACTCTCCCTGTGATCTGTGAAGAAAGCACGTGAGAGGCCAATCGGATTCACAAACAGCGGCGACGAAGTTCTTTTCCGCAGAGATACTTGGAGTTCTGGCTGCGATGGCGCGGTCATCCCGCTGCACGATTGAGGAGAGGCCGATGTCAAGGTTTTGGCAGGTGACCAACCCTCTGGCATCTTGCGGCATTCAGGCTCTAACGACACAACCCCAGGTTATAGAGCAAGATTCGGTGGCCACAATTGCTGAAGGAACGATCACGCTGCTGTGTCGATGCTAACGGGCGGAGAGGTCGGCCACGGAGATCGCGTGCCGGGTACTCGCACCCCGTGATCGCGCCGGCGGGAAAACGAACCGTGGGAGCGTCCCTTATATGTCAGCCGCCTGTGGAGCGTATCAATGAACGAGATGGTTACGTTTCTTGCGAGACACGGTTATTCGATACTCTTTATGTCCGTGCTTGGCCGACAGCCTGTTTGCCCGTACCAGCGAACCTTCTTCTGCTTGCCGCTGGCGCACCCGCCGGCTTAGGACGATCCTGCGCGAATTCAGGCTCGCGCGAATCACGCCCGATCAACTCATGAGCAACTTGCGCGCTGGCGAAAACATCCTGATCCGGACCTGAAGGGCGGCACGAAGTGGGCCCAACAACCGGCAATTCCCGGCGCCATTCGGATCAATCCCCACCTGCTTGAACGTTACCAAGAATACCGCGACCCGAACCTGGAAAAGCGTGAGGTCGTTCTTTACTGTTCTTGTCCGAGTGAATTTACGAGTGCACGCGTAGCCCTGTCACTCCATCGGAGGGGATTCGAAGATGTTCGCCCCCTCGCCGGAAGTTTTGAGGCCTGGCGTAAACGATCCTTGGCTGTCATCTCAGATGTCGAGATCCTGACACCCCCGGAGCGTGCAGTGTTTGTCCTGCATGAGATTTTTCGATATCCAAAGACGCACCCGCCGAATGTGAACGAGCACTTCGAGACTCTGCTTCCGCTCGTTCCCGGGGTGGTTCGCGGACCTGACGAACGGATCAATCTGAAGGGCGCGAGCAACAACCAGAGCGGCGCACTCCTCAACAGCGCCGGGGGAGCTCATCGCCGGCCTGGGAC
>JBAVYX010000381.1:0-7424 GCA_049588475.1 Silvibacterium sp.
ATTCCATTCAGGCCAGGAGACAGATACTCCAACAAAGGCCGTATACATTCGCGCAGGCCAACACGCCATTCCCATTTTTCGCTTGCAATACGGCGGCGGACCATACATTCCGGAATGCCGGTAATACACCAAGGGCAGAGCCGTCACGACATTACGGTGGGTTCAAAGCTTCCCACACGCGACGAGTTTGCATTGCGGACAACTCGATAGACGCCCTCCGCCAACTGGCTTCCCCAGAGATAGCCTCCCTCGACTTCAACTTCGGATGTGCTCACGTGGCGAATCGCCCCAAGGTTGAAGATGACTGACTGCTTTTCGTCTTCCTGTCCACAATGCTCATGAGCGGTGCCGTCCTGCAGTTTCCGGCACGCAGATGCACCCTTCACAGGCAACGGAACGAGACGCTGCAAGAGAACCGGGTTGCCATCACGGCCTGGTGTCAATGGCACCCCTGGAATCTGGCTCCGAACCTTTTCAAGGTTCGTCTCAGCAAAGGGAAAAACGTTCTCACCGTGCACATATTGACGAACGGTAACATGAACCTGGCATATTTCGACCTCAAACAGGTCCACCAGTAACACGAGCACAAGCGCAGGGCTCTGCCATCGCTCATAGCTATCATGGGCGACTCTCGCATATTCGGTTTGATAGCACTCGATCGAAGCGCACTGCTAAAGTTTTCTGATGCAGACGAAACTTCAGTCGCGACCGGACCTGTTGCTGCTCCTCTCCTTGCTGCTGGCCATTGTGTTGACCCCGATGTTGGACCGCGATGGTTGGCGCCGGCTGGTGCTCGCGGGAGTGACGTTCATACCAGTTATCGTATCCACTATTAGGTTGTCGCAGATCAAATTGTGGGTGTGGCCGTCGGTTTCGTTGATGTTGATCAACATCTTCTTTGTGGTAGCAGGCAACACTTTCCGCAGCCGAACACTAACCGGGATTCGATGGGGATTTCTCGCTGCGTTCTTCGCGCTCACGGCTGTGGCTCTTTTCTCGTACCTCAGGCGTTCTCGTCTCGTCACAGAGGCTCACCTCTATACGGCCATCAACATTTACCTGTTGCTGGGACTGCTATGGACGACACTTTATCTGGCATTAGAGGCGTTCTATCCGGGCTCAATCCAGATCGGAAACCCAGCCGAGCGTGAGACCAACCTACTTTATTTCAGCCTGGTAACACTCTCGACAATCGGGTACGGCGACATAGTGCCACTCAGCGGAGAAGCTCGGATACTGTCGGCACTGGAGGGGGTGACCGGGGTTCTCTACATAGCGATCACAGTGGCGCTCTTAGTAAGCAGGTTCAGAATAGAGCCTTCGGATTCGCATGACCAACATCAGTGGCGATAATTGCCGTTGTGATAAGTGATCCTGGTCGGAGTGGCCAGAGCAATCGCTGTGACAGCGGCAGTCCACGAACTGACCCTCGGTGGCTGACATCCGATGTGGGCCGTCAGGATTCACTCGCATCTAGCGCAGCGTCGAAGACCATCTGAAATGTCCTCCGCCACATCGCGCCTGCGCTTGCCTGTCAGGCATTTGCGACCGAAAGCAAAACACTAACCTAGCGGGTAGGCGACCCGTCGCCATTGGGGAAAGGGCGACAAACCATGAATTGCGCCCGAGTGTTTATAAGATTTGAGTTGGACTTCGGTTTCTGAACCGACGGTGAACCAAATGGCCGTGTAGATGGGATGAGAAGGTCGACCCCGATCCCGTGAGGCACTAAGCTAGCGGTGATCAACGCACTCAGAGGTGCAAATCCCAAAGGATGGAGGTCGACCCGTGAAGAAGCATAGCAGTTTTTCAAACAACAGCGAGTTGTTGTGCAAGGCAGCCGAAGCCGATGCGGCGGGAGTCGCGGGAGGTGATGGCGGAACTGATTGGGCAACTGAGGAAGCAACTGGATGCAGAGAGTGACGCGGTTGGAAATGCTTCTGAAGCCATGGAGATTCTCAGAGCCGCCCTGCCGTATGAGCTAGGACAGACGACTTACAGTAGTTACGCGTGGTCGTCCCTGTATCCAGTTTAAGTCCGCGGAGAAGCCTATCTAGCTGCCCATCGGGGCAAAGAAACCGCGGCTGAGTGCCAGAAAATCCTCGACCATCGCGGAATCGTATTGAACGAACCCATTGGCGTTCTCGCACGTCTCCAGTTAGGACGCGCCTACGCCATGCAAGGCGACTCAGCAAGGGCAGAGACTGCATATCAGGACTTCCTCACGCTCTGGAAAGACGCCGACCCCGACGTTCCCATCCTGAAACAAGCGAAAGCCGAGTATGCGAAGTTGAAATGACAAGCAGCTCTTGAACGACCCACATCCATTGTCGGCATTACGGACATTTCAACTCGAAACTTCCGATATGCCGGTCACCCAGACATGAACGATACAACCGCCATGAATGACTAGGCATTCACATTACACTGCTTGCCTTTGGTCGTCTTCGCTCTTGCGAACAACTTCCTTGCCAAGAACACAAAGCCGATCAGCGCGAGAGCGTCGAAGATCGCCTTGCCCACCACATCGATCTTCGGCCAGGTTGCGATGGCCAGGTAAGGAACTGCCATACAGGCCAGGGTAGCGCCAGTAGCCACTGCGAACCGGTGCGCCCTACCCCAGGCCGGGCGTGATGACCACCAGACGAACAGAACGAATGCGAGCGCCGCCCAGGCACTTCCGGCCGCGATCGCGATCCAGAACGGCCCGATCGGCTTCGGAAAGAAGTATTGTCCGATGAGCATGAACCATGCCGCTCCCATCACGAACGCTGTCAAGCCAGCCAGCCACGCGGGGGCGGTTCTCCGCTGGTCTTCCGGGTCGGGCCGCCTAAAGCCACGGACAAACCAGGCCACGGCAATCAGCGTCGCGATCGCCGCAAGGCCCAGCGCGATCATCCCCAGCGGCGGGCTATACGGAGCTGCAAGAAGCCGCGGTCGCGCCTGCTTTACCCAGCCGTACCATGCAATACGGCATCCGATCAGAAAAACAACGCACGCAGTGATCGCGCCGCGCAACCGCAGCCAAGGATACCCTGCCTGGCGCGGGAAGAACAGCTCTGTCACTTGCACGGGAACCATCACCACCCAAACGCTTTCGAACCCCAGCATGAACAGCAGATAGACGAGGTTCACGCCCCACACGCGGCCATAAGCGGCGTGCGACCCCGGAAACGGCAGCGGAGCCAGTGAGGTTTGCTGGATGATGAACTCCTCCGCAATGCTGAGGCCCATCCCCAGCAGGAGCAGGCTCGTACCACCCGCGCGCCAGCGCCGAGCCAGCTCGCGGCACAGCAGCGTGCCCACTCCCCACACCATCACCTCGGGAACGTAGACAAACAGGATGCTGGTTCGCGTTGAGCCGCTCAGCACCTCGGCAATGAACGGCGCGAGCAGCAGCAGAGTCCATATCGGCGCTCGAAACCGCTGCCTTTCCTGGATCGTGACACTGTTCATAGGTCACCTCCTTGGTTGACCTGCTGCTTTGCGGCTGGCCGCCGCTTCTCGCAGGATCGCTTTCAGATCCCACGCAAGCCTTCCCTCCCGAATCTCTTTTTCCATGGCCCGCACCCAGGTGCGTTCGGCCTCCAGCATGGCGAGAAGGTATTCGCTCTCGATCAGGTTGATACGGTCCACGTGTGTCTTGGCACCGGCCAGCCTGGAAGCGAGCTGGTCGATTTCAGTCTCGAGATTTCTCGCGCGCTCGCCCATGAGCGCACAGGCTTCCTTGGGTTTGAGATGGACCAGGAAGCTCATGGCCACCATGCAGTCCGATGACTCCAGCCTCGGCGCGGCGACGATCCTGCGCAGCACCTCGATGAACGTGCGGGTGCCAGCAGGAGTAATCCGATAGGTGGTCCGTTCGGGCCGCCGGCCTTCGCGGCCCGTTCCCTCCACATCGATCAGGTCGTTTGCCACCAAGCGCCGGATGGCGTGGTAAAGCGACCCGCGCTTGAGCGCGAGAATCTCGTCTTTGTGGCGCAGGTGAAGGAGGCGCTGCATCTGGTAGGGGTGCATGGGCGCCTCTCGAAGGAGGGAAAGAACGGCGATTTCCCAAGTACCGGGCTCGAAGCTCATATAGCTCATATGAACTATATCATAGGAGCTATCTAGCGTGTTTCGGAGCGTGACGAGCGAATATGTGCCGCTAAACAGCTTGTGTTGAGTAATGGTTGTGTAGTCGGCAATTACGGACATTTGGGCAACCCAACCGTTCCGCCTCGAAACTTCCGCATTGCCGGTGATACGTCCAGATCGTCTGTTAGCGCCAGCTACCATCACGCGAAAGCTCTCGTTGGAACAATAAAATGAGCGGGTACGAGCCTAAACGCACTTCCTTCACCTTAATGAGCACGAGAAGCCCGTAAACTGCGGCGCCCCTCGCTACATTGGTGATCCACGCCTCGGGAAAAATGGCTGGCTGAGATTTCAGAATACAACCGGCAATACTAATGATCTCGGCTGACTTAAGTCGGCTAAATCATGGAAATGCCGGCGCCGTCGCGGGCATTTTGCGTTGAAGCCATGTCCATTCCTGAACGGAATTGTCCGCATACGAACGCTCCCTGCCTGACATAACTCTCTTTTCTCCATTCTTTTTCAAGCGCTTGCGCGGTTTGGAATTTGGTAGGTTGATTGCCGTATGGAAGGTACTCCAGTGTGCTGGATTCCACGAAAAAGGAATGCCTGTTATGAACGGCCTGCTACAGGATTTGGAACACGCCCTTCGCATATTGCGGCGTAATCCGGGCTTCGCTGCGGTAACGATTCTTACCCTTGCATTAGGTATTGCCACGAGCATCACCGTCTTCGGATGGGTGGATACGGTCCTGCTTCATCCACTGCCGGGAGTGCTGGACCCGGAGCATGTGGTGGCGCTGGAAACGCTCACGCCCGGAGGCGCGTTTGCCACCAATTCCTATCCGGACTACATCGATTTTCGCGATCGTCTGAGGCTTGTGAGCGGGATTGCTGTAACTCTGCCGACGGCCTTCAGTGTGGGACAAGAAGACCATGGGGAGCGAGTGTGGGGTGAATTGGTTTCAGGAAATTTCTTTGCCGTGCTCGGCACCAGAGCACAGATGGGACGGACCTTTCTTCCCGAAGAATATGGCGACAAGCCCGGCGCATATCCAATTGCCGTGATCAGCGACAGGTTCTGGCGCTCGCATTTTGACGCGGATCCCAAGATTGTAGGCAAGACCATTCGCATCAACCAGCACGAGTTGACCATCGTGGGTGTGGCTGGTCCAGAATTTCACGGCTCCATACCGGGCGAGGCGCGTGATGTCTGGGTGCCGTACATGATGCAGCCTGTTCTGAATGGCGTTGAGGAGTGGATGCTGCGCGATCGAAAAGATCGCAATCTGATTGGATTTGCGCGGTTAAAACAGGGTGTGACGCTGGAGCAGGCGCAGCAGGAGCTGGCCGCACTGGCGAAACTGATGGCCAGACTGGATGCGGACACGAACCAAGGTTTAAGTGCGACCTTTCTGCCCATGGAGAAATCGCATTTTGGGCCGCAGAGCCTTCTTCTGGCGCCATTGCGTCTTTTGCTTTGCGTGTGCGCTGTTTTACTCCTGATTGTCTGCGCCAATGTCGCGAATCTTCTGCTGGCGCGCACCACGACACGGCATAAGGAGTTCAGCACGCGCATGGCTCTCGGTGCGGGGCACGGGCGTATCGCGCAGCAGGTGTTTGCTGAGTCTCTTGTGCTGGCAGTTGCGGCTGGGCTCGCCGGACTCTTTGCCACGCAATGGCTGGGTCGTGCGGTGATCCTATTGCTGCCAGCCGGACAGATGTCGCTTGCTGTGCATCAGCCCATAGGCGGGCGTTTGGTGTTTTTCACGATGGCCCTCTGCTGCTTGGTCGCGTTTCTGACGGGAGTGCTTCCGGCGTTGCAACTGACGCACACTCCGCTGAATGAACGTCTCAATCAGGCGGGCAAGAGCGGTATGACCGGAGCGAAGACGCATCGGATGCGCACTGTGCTCGTTACCGCGGAGGTATCGCTGGCACTCGTGGCATTGATTGCTGCTGGACTCTTTGCGCGGAGTTTTCAGGCGCTTCGGGAAATCAAGCCCGGTTTTGACCCGAACCATGTGCTGCTTTCGCAGTTTTACCTTTCGACGAATGGGTACAACCTTGAACAGCGGAAGGAATTCTGTCTGCGTCTGAGGGAAAAACTTGAGTCGGCACCGAGTGTGGTTGACGTTGCCTATTCCGATGGCGTGCCGCTCGGGTTTGAACCGAGTTGGTGGGAAGACCTGAACATCGATGGCTATACACCAAGTCGTGCCGAAAATATGAAGACATACCGCAACGTGATCTCGCCCGGATATCTTCAGTTGATGCGGATTCCGCTGGTCGATGGCCGCGACTTCACGGAGCACGACGATGAGAAGTCGAATCCAGTAATGATCGTGAACCAGACTTTCGTGAAGCACTTCTTTGCCGGGCGCAATCCGATTGGGCGGCGCGTGCGCGGTTGGGGTGAATGGTTCACGGTAGTCGGCGTGGCACAGGACAGCAAATATCACTATCCCGGCGAAGGGACGCTACCGTACTTCTATGTCCCATTCCGGCAGACTTATCGGGCGGACATGCATCTGGCCTACTATGTCAGGACGGCTGGCGATCCGGCGATCGCACTGCAGCTGGTGCGGCAAAAGGTCAGGGAGATCGATCCGAACGTGACGGTCTTTGATCCCGTGCCGCTGACCGAGTTCATCGGCGCGTCCCTTTATCCGCAAAAGATAGCGGCGAGTTTTTTGACGATGCTGGGATCACTCGCGGTGATTCTGGCGGCGGTTGGGCTGTATAGCGTGATGTCGTATTCGGTAGTGCAGCGGACGCATGAGATCGGCATTCGGATGGCGCTGGGAGCGCGACCGGATGATGTGCTACGGCTGGTGGTGTGGCAGGGCTTGACTCTAACATCTGTAGGTATGGTGGTAGGACTTGCGCTGGCTATGGCTGTGGCTCGTGGTCTTTCAGCGGTCTCCTTTTCGAGCTCCGCGATGGGAAGCGGCGGCAAGCTGCTGGCAACGAGCGCGACCGATCCGATGATCTACCTTGGCGCTGCCCTCTTCCTGATCGCCGTGGCCGCCTTTGCCGCGTATATCCCGGCGAGACGGGCAGCCAAGGTGGAACCTATTGAGGCTTTGCGCTATGAGTGAGCTAATGCGGAATGAAAGAGGCGGAAGGCGTCAATGCCATCCGGCGCACCGGGGTACCCGGACAACCTCCGGCGGGGCCCTCGGGGCAGCGCGAGCGTGAAACTTCCGGTTTGCCGGTGAGAACGAAGCCGCAGGCGCCGCGGCCGCTGCGGTGGTGGCTGTCGAGTAGTTTTGAGGCCGGGATAGGGTGTGAGTCACAGGAGGTACCACACTGTGACCCACTTACGCCAACGGATGCTGGAGGAA
>JBAVYX010000382.1:0-34403 GCA_049588475.1 Silvibacterium sp.
TTCATCGCCCGCTCCGCCGCGGTCCTCGGATAGATCTCCATGCTCTCCTGCATGGTTCCATCCTCGCCGCCCCGAATGCGGACACTTCACTTGCTAAAAACACCGGACAGATTATCTGCTAACGACAAAGGGCCAGTAAAAAGTAACTACTTAGTACCCTCCTCTTCTGAGGAGGAAGACAATAAGGTCTTCGTCATTGCATTCCGGTAGCAGTCGGGCAGATCTGCTGCTTACGAGAACATCTCCTTCACCTTGTCGAACAGGCGACGAGAGGTGGGGGTGTTCTCAATGGTCAGCGTGTCTCCCAGCTGGCGCAGGAGCTCTTTTTGAATGCGGGTGAGCTTTTTGGGGGTCTGGATAGCCACCTGGACGATAAGATCACCGCGACCGCGCTCATTGAGATAGGGCACGCCCTTACTGCGGAGGCGAAATTCCTTCCCGCTTTGCGTACCTTCGGGAATCTTCAACATGGTCTCG
Source organism: Silvibacterium sp. (assembly GCA_049588475.1). GTDB lineage: Bacteria > Acidobacteriota > Terriglobia > Terriglobales > Acidobacteriaceae > Silvibacterium. Next base: position 478 of record JBAVYX010000382.1, read on the forward strand.
CCTTCGAGCGTCGGTATCTCCACCTCTGCGCCGAGCGCAGCCTGGGGGAAAGAGATCGGCAGGACGCAGTGGAGATCATTGCCGTCGCGTTCGAAGAAGGCGTGCGGTTTGACCGAGAGCACAATATATAGATCGCCCGATGGCCCGCCGAAGCGTCCGGCATCGCCTTCGCCCTGATAGCGGATGCGCGTTCCCTCTTCAACGCCGGCCGGAATGCTGACATTGATGCTGTGTTCGCGCTCGGCGCGGCCATCTCCGCGGCAGCTTCGGCATGGGTCGGAAATGACGGAGCCCGTGCCGCCGCAGAGGTTGCAGGTGCGGGCAATGGAGAAAAAGCCCTGCTGATACCGGACCTGTCCGTGTCCCTGGCATTGCTGGCAGGTCGAAGGACCGCGGCCATCGGCCGAGCCCATGCCGCGGCAGTCGCCGCAGGTTTCCATGCGGCGAATCGAAACTTCTATCTGTTTCCCAAAGACCGCGTCTTCGAATTCGATCGTCTTATCGAAGCGGACATCGCGGCCCTTTTGCATCCGCGATGGCTTGCGGCCGCCGCCGACGTTGAACCCGAACAAATCTCCGAAAATGTCACCGAGGTCCGCCATGCCTGCGAAGGGATTGCCATTGCTCTGGCCCACGCCGGAGACACCAGCGTGACCGAAGCGATCATAAGCCGCGCGCTTCTCCGGATCGGCAAGCACCTGGTAGGCCTCGCTGCACTCCTTGAATCGCTCTTCCGCCTGGGCGTTGCCCGGATTGCGGTCAGGATGGTATTGCATGGCAAGTTTGCGATAGGCGGTCTTGAGCTCCTGGTCAGAGGCGCTGCGCGACACACTCAATACTTCGTAATAATCGGCTTTAGTCACGTTTGCAGTTCTACTCATGCTTCCTTCTGTTGCGAATTGCTGGCGACGCGGACCAGCGCGGGACGGAGCAGACGCTCCTTGATGCGGTAGCCGCGACGCACTTCGTCAAAGACCTGATGGTCCGGTAATTCGGGCTTTTCAACCATTTCCAGCGCCTCATGCACGCGCGGATCAAACTCGGTGCCCACGGTTTCGACGGGCTGAACATTGAGCGAGCGCAGCGCTTCTTCCATCTGCTTGACGATCAACTCGACGCCGGTGCGGAGTTGCTCGGTTGAGCCCGTCGATTTGAGCGCAAGCTGAAAGTTGTCCAGCACGGGCAGGAACTGTTCGATCGCGCCCGCAACGGCGTAGTCGCGGAAATCGTTGCGCTCGCGCGCTTCACGCTTGCGCGCGTTCTCAAACTCGGCCTGCAGGCGGGCGAGCCGGTCGAGGAGCGAGTCCCGCTCGGCCTTCAGCCGGTCAAACTCTTCCTGCGAAATCGCGGCCGCATCTGGCAGAGCTTTGGCTTCTGCGGTATTTGCCGCGGAATCGGCGGTGTCGGCGGCAGGATCGGTGCTCGGTATTGCTTCAAGCGTTTCTTCAGTCATACGTTTATTTACAAAATTCCTTCGGCTCATTTGAACCTGCTTGTTAGTTCAAGTTTATCGCGCCCGAGGACATTCCGTTTGGATGCAGACGCGCGCCGGAAGACGCAGGCTACTGAGGAGGCTGGAAAATCCTGTCAGAAAGTTGTGCGATGTAGGAAACAGCATTGATCGTTTCCTGATACCGCATGCGCGTGGGCGCAATGACGGCGACTGTACCCAGGTTATCCGCGCCCAGACGCGCCGGCGCTCCGATCAACACCAGATTATGCATGCCCGGGATTGCCTCTTCAAGCCCGACGACTACGCGCACGGTCTGCTGGTGGGCATCGACGTAAGCGTTGAGCAGCTCGATCAGCCGCTGCTTGGCTTCGAGTGCGCTCAGCATCATGCGCAGCCGTTCGCGGTCAATCTCGCCGGCCAGCAGATTGGCTACGCCTTCGATGAAGATCGTGGGCCCGAGTCCGGCGTCGCTTTCCAGCGCTCCCTTGCGATAAAGCTCTTCGAGCGATCGCATCAGGCGGTCGTACTCGCTGCGCTCGGCATCGATGCGGCGTCCAAGTTCGGCGCGAATGCGATCGATCGACCAGCCGTGAAAATTTTCGTTCAGGAAGCGAGCCGAAGCTTCGAGCTCGGCAATGGACAGATCGCGGTCGAGCAGGAGCACGCGGTCCTGCACAACTCCGGATTTAGTCACGACGACGGCCAGGACGCGGCCGCGTGTAAGACGTGAGAAATGAACATGCTCCAGAGCCTGCGCCTCGTGCACAGAGGCCAGGGCAAGACCGACTCCGCTGGAAATCAGCGCGAGAACATGCGAGGTGCGCTCAAGAAACTGTTGGCTCGAACCGACACCGGCAAAGCTGTCATCAATCTGCTCTCGCCGTTCGGCCGTAAGCGCGATAGAACGCGCAGGCGTGACCAGCTGCTCCACGTAAAAGCGAAAAGCCTGGGCCGTAGGAATGCGCCCGGCGGAGGTGTGAGGCTGATCGAGAAGTCCTGCATCGCCCAGCGATGCCATGATGTTGCGAATGGTTGCGGCGCTCATGCCGTCCTTGTTGCCATACTGGTGCGCGAGGGCCTGCGAGGCGACCGGTTCACCCGTTGCGATGTAGTTTTCGATAATCGTGGTCAACACCAGCCGCTCGCGCGGGCTGATTCGCAGCTCGGAAGCCATGGACTCCGCCAACCCAAACCATTACAGCGGAAGATATTTCCGTCTGATGGGTAGGGTCCTCCTTTTTAATTTTAATGGGCGCCGGAAGATCGGGTCAAGCCGGAGGGCCGGGATGGATCAATTTCCGGTGGACCGCGACACGCGAAATAGGCAGAGAAGTCTACCGGCTTATGAGAACGCTACGACATTCTCGATCAACCACTGATCAAACGGGATTGGCTTGCGGCCGAGGACGCGTTCGACGGTGGCGGTGACAGTGGCCAGACGTCCTTCGCGAATTGCACGCCATAATGAAACGTGGGCTTCCGTCTCCTCTGTTGAAGAGCTCACCATCGAATACCGTTGGCGTGCTTCCTCATCGGAGAGTGGCTGAAACGTGAGCGACTTCCCAATCGCGGCTCCGATACTCGCCGTCACTTCGGCAAAGTTCAGCGCTTCCGGCCCGGTGATCGGCAGCGATTCTCCGACATATTCGCCCGTTGTCAATACCATTGTCGCGATCGCCGCGATATCGTCGGAGTGAATAAAGGCTCTCCTGCCGTCGCCTGTGGACGCGCGAACGACCCCTTCGGCCCTGATGGATGGCGCCCAGGCAAGCAGATTCGACATGAAACCTGTCGGCTGCACAAAGGTGAAAGGGACTCCACTGGCGCGGATCGCTGCTTCGCCTCGCTCATGCCACGCACCGATGGCGAGTCCCTGTTCCACGTCCATCGACGAAAGTTTGACAAGATGTTTCACGCCTCCGGCTTTGGCGGCCTTCGCTGCCACTTCGTCTCGCACGGCGATCTCGGGACCGCTATTGACGAGGAAGAGCTCGTCGACGCCTTCAAGGGCTTCCCTCAGGGCCGTCGGGGCGGCGAGATCTCCGACGAACACATCGACCCGATCGCCGAAACGTAACCCTGCCTTTTGTGCGTCGCGGACGAATACCCGCGGTCGGTCGCCGCGTCGGAGCAGAAGTTCGACCACCCTGGAGCCCACATCGCCGGTCGCGCCTGTAATAAGACATGTCATCGTGATTCTCCTAAAATGAGATCTTTCGCATAATGTGTACGTTTGCTCATAAATTGATATAAACGTTACGAGGAGCAGCCAATCATGTCTACTCGCTTTGAAGGGAAAATGTATCTCACGAGAGTTCATAACGATACGGCAGTATATGAATATTTGCTCACATTTGTTCTGCGCGAGTCGTTATGGCATTAAAGGCCGCCAGACGCTCAGGCCGACGGCAGCCGAAGCAGCGCCGCGCTCGTCAGACAGTGGACGCGGTGCTCGATGCTGTCGTAAGAGTGCTGAAGCGCGAAGGCTTCCATGCTGTCACAACCAATCGCGTTGCTGAAGTTGCAGGAGTAAGCATCGGCTCTGTCTACCAGTACTTTCCGAACAAACGCGCGATCTTTGTTGCCTTACATGAGCGCCACATAGAGGAAATTGATCGCATGGTCGAGACCAAGCTCATCGAGCATGCTGCATCGTCTCTCGATGACCTCTTGAGCGCCATGATCGAAGCCATGATCGATGCTCACAGTGCCGACCCGGAACTTTATGAATTGCTGCTGTCAGAGGTTCCGCATCGAGCGGACGGGACGCGCGACTTCGCTGTGCGCCTGCATGGCGCCTTCCTGCTGGCGATCTCGTCGAGAGCGCACGAGTTGAAGAAGGGCCGCAATCTCGACAAACTCGTGTTCGTTGTCACACACATGGTGGAATCTCTCTCCCATGGGGCACTGTTCCGATGCCCCCCCAAGGTGTCGCTCGCAGAAGCGAAAGCAGAAATCGTGCGAGCAGTCCTGGCCTATTTGCACTCATAGTCGACGCCCTTCCGGAAATTGACCACAAAACGGCGAACTATCAGCAAGACGAGCTCATTACTTTTGTGCGATGGGCGCTGACGGCGGAGTAGTAACAGGCACCTTGGTGACCGGCGGCAAATCGTAAATTTCAATCGCACCCTCGCGTAGGATGGCGAAGCGGCAGCCATTGGCAGAGAGCGCATAGTTCTGGCCAGCGCTCAGCACCGGCGATGCATCCTTCGCCAACTGCAGCTTGCCGGACTCGGTATCGTAGACTCCGACCATCTGCGTGATAATATCCGACTCGCCAAACCAATCCGTGGAACCAATGTCGCGATTGACCTCAAGCGCGCCATAGGCAAAACGGCTCCCATCTTCGGCGTAGTCGAAGGTTGGCCAGATATAGCGCTGCTTCCAGCGGTCTTCCCACAGCACCTGTCCGGTGAGGGAGATGGCGCTCACCGTGTGGTCGTTTCCTCCCTTGGGCGGACAGCCGACCGCGAGCGCGACCGAACCGCTGACGGTCAGCAGAGTGGGCGTGCATGAGGATTTGAACTCGGCGACGACTTGCGGATCCTGGTGAAACGTCTGTTTCTGAATCACCCACTTGCCCGGGTCCCTTCCTTCGAGCAGATTGAGAAAGCCGTTCTCGACCAGGGGCAGATCGACTGAATGCCGCACTTCGCTCGAGGCGAGAATAGTATTGTCGCCGGGATGCAGTATAAACACATCGGTGCGCTTTTGCCTGGACGGCGTCGGACCGAAGAAGGAATCAATACCCGAGGCTGTCTCAGAATTGGAATTGGGAGCGACAAGCTTCTGCACCTCGATCATCATGAGCTTGCGATCGGGGGAAATCCCCACGGCTTGCAACGGATTGTCAAAGCGGAGGTAAGGCCGCAATTCCAGATGGCTGTCCGTCAGGTAGAGCGAATTTCTCTGCCGCACAATGAACCTGCCGTCGTGGAGCGCCCACAAATAGCGCTGGCGGTCGTGCATGCGCCATTGGCTCTGCTCGACAGGCTTGCCGCTGGAGATGTCGAGAACCACGGCGCGAATCATCTGATCCTCGTCGTCCGCCGGATCATCCGGGATGCGGTGCATGAGACCGGCATCGCGAAAGGTAAAGAGCAGGTGATCGCTGTCGATGAAGTGAAGCGTAGTCGTCGAGTATCGGTAACTGAAGTAGGCCTTGCTGGGCGCGGTATAACCCAGCGGCCCGACTTCAATGCGTACATTCGGCGGCGGCCCCGGATCCGGCTTGCGCTTCGAATCCCCCCCGGACGCAATCGCAGCGGACGCCAAGAGCGCGAGCGTTATGAAGATGGGGCGCAAGGGTTGGCCGGACAGGATCATCAACAGCATTCTCCGCGCCAGAGGGTTCACTACGCAAATCGCCGGTTTCGGCTCCGTCACCGGGTTTGAAAGACGCAGTAAAAGCCTCTCTTCGTAAAGGATTTGGGAATGAGTCAGTTGAATTTATCCGTCGGGAACAGAACATGTTCGAGAAGCCCTGCCGGCTTATCGGACAAGTCCTCTCGATCCACGAGGTACTAGGCCAGCGATTCGGATAGCTGTTCGGATAGCTTGACTTGGATCAACGGTCGTTGCTACCGTCCATCTTTATCCGAGCTCGATTCAGAATTTCCCCCGAGGCCTTGATGATTCTTCGCAACGTTGGCAGTTATGGGCTCCATGGTTTCGCACTTACTGCAATGCTCACTCTCACAGGATGGTCGCATGCACAAAGCGCGACCCCAGGCACCGGCACGGCAGGCGCCAAAACCCTCAAAGCACTGGATCCCACTCTGATGGATACCAGCGTCGATCCCTGCGTTAATTTCTATCAATTTGCGTGCGGCGGATGGCTGAAGCAAAATCCGATTCCATCCGATCAATCATCGTATGGCCGGGACACCGAGCTTGCCGACCAGAATCGGTTGGTGCTGAAGACGATTCTGGAGAAGGCGGCAGCCGGCGGAGCTAACCGCACACCGAACGAGCAAAAGATTGGCGACTTCTACTCCACCTGCATCGATACGGGTGTCATCGACCGCGCGGGACTCGCTCCGATCCAGGTGTTACTTAATCGAATTTCCGCTGTCACGCAAAAAGACCAGCTCCCCGAATTGGCTGCGTGGTTGCAGCTCAACGGAGTAGGAAGCCTCTTTGGCTTCTACTCCGATCAGGATTTCAAGGACGCGACGCAGCAGATTGCCGTGGTGGATCAACCCCGACTCGGCCTGCCGGAAAAGGGCTTTTATTCCCGCACCGATGCGAAGTCGGTCAAGCTGCGCCAGCAGTATCAGGACCACGTGGCGCGAACCTTCGAGTTGCTCGGCGAGTCGCACGAGCAGTCCGCAAAAGATGCCGCGACAGTTCTGCGGCTGGAGTCCGCGCTTGCGGCCGCATCGCTTAGCAATGTGGAGCGCCGTGACCCCGAGAAGCTGTATCACAAGACCCAGCTTGCCGAATTCGACAAGAGCACGCCCAACTTCGCCTTTGACCGCTATCTTGACGCCGTCAACGCGCCTCCCGTGGGATCGCTCAACGTCTCGACTCCGGCATACTTCGTCACTTTCAACCAGGTGCTGGGCTCAACCGATCTCGCCGATCTCAAAACCTTCCTGCGCTGGAACGTGACTCGTCGCATCCCTTCAACTGCCATGCCCCATGACCTGGACGACGAGGCATTCAATTTCTACGGCAAGACTCTCTCCGGCCAGCCTGAGCAGCAGGCTCGCTGGAAGCGCTGCGTACGCGCGGTGGATGGAGCACTCGGTGAGGCGCTCGGCGAAGTCTATGTATCCCAGCGCTTCAGTCCGCAGGACAAAGCCCGCACCCTGGAGCTGACCAGGGACATCGAGGCGGCGATGGATCGCGATATCGATCAGTTGGCGTGGATGAGCCCGGCAACCAAGGCGCGTGCCAAAGAAAAACTGCGTGGCGTGGCGAACAAGATCGGGTATCCGGACAAGTGGCGCGACTACGCGACGCTTGACGTGAAACCTGGCGACGCTCTCGGCAACGCACAGCGCGCCGCTGTTTTTGAGCAAAAGCGCAACATCGCGAAAATCGATCAGCCGGTCGACCACGCCGAGTGGGGCATGACGCCACCGACCGTCAATGCGGAATACAATCCGCAACTGAACGACATTAACTTTCCCGCCGGTATTCTGCAGCCGCCGTATTTCGATCCTTTGCAGGACGATGCGGTGAACTATGGCGATGCGGGCGGCGTGATCGGCCACGAGTTGACGCATGGCTTCGACGACGAAGGACGCCAGTTCGACGCGCACGGCAATCTGGCCGACTGGTGGACCGATGCGGACGGCAAGCAGTTCACAGAGCGCGCCGACTGTGTCGTGAAGGAGTATGACGGATTTGTTGCAGTCGACGACCTGCACGTAAACGGCAAGCTTACGCTGGGCGAGAATATTGCCGATCTCGGCGGCCTCAAACTCGCTTTTCTCGCCTATGTCGACCGCGCACAGAGGACGGGCACAGATTTGGGCACGAAGGGCGGGGCGGACTACGGCAATCTCGCGCCGGAACAGCAGTTCTTCGTCTCCTACGGACAGGGTTGGTGCACGAACAATCGTCCCGAGAATCTTCGCCTTCGCGTGCAGACCGATCCCCATTCACCAGAGGAGTTTCGCGTGAATGGAGTGGTTGTCAATCTGCCGGAATTCCAGAAGGCCTTCAGCTGCAAGACAGGCCAGCCCATGGCTCCGGCAAACCGCTGCGCGATCTGGTAGCGACCGGGCAAGAGTATGCGAGGCTATACAAATGGCCTCGCACTCGGCAGAAAGATCCGCTCGATCAAGGGACGCGCTGGGCTACGGTGCCTGCGCCCTGGCGGGAACCCTGTGGGGGACTGGCTTCTACTTCGGAAAGATCGCGCTCACCGAGCTCAGCGTCGGTCACATGGTCTTCTACCGCTTCCTCTTTGCCTGCCTGGGATTTCTGCCCATGCTGCGCAGGCCGGGCTTGAGTCGCAGGGAATGGCTGCTGTTGCTGACCGCGTCGTTTCTGGGCATCCCGCTGCAATTCCTCATTCAGTTCTACGGCCTGTCACTTACCACTGTGAGCCATGCCTCACTCATGGTCGGGACGATGCCCGTGATTCTGGCCATCGGGGCGACCATCTTCACGCATGAGCGCCTGGACTGGAAGGGTTGGTTCGCGCTCGCGGGATCCACCTGCGGTGTTGCTCTCATCACGCTGAGCGGCACGCACTCCCACACTGCGGGTGGCCCCACACTGGCAGGCGACATGCTGGTGATCCTGTCACTGGTGATCGCCCTCGGCTGGCTTCTGCTCAATCGCCACCTGGTGCAGGACCACTCGGCGGTGGTGGTCACCGGCTACGGACTGTTAAGCGGCCTGGCCATGCTCGCCGTTTGGGTGGCTCTGGTGGATGGGCCGCCTCCCATTCATGGGGTGAGTTCCCAAGTATGGTTTGCCCTGGCGGCCAGCGGATTGCTCTGCACCGCTGCCACGACCTTCCTATGGAATTGGGGGGTTCATCACGTCCCAGCGTCGCGCGCGGGTGTGTTTCTGAATATTGAACCGGCCATGGGATCGATTCTTGGCGTAACACTCCTCGGCGACCAGCTTGGCGCGGGCGCGTGGGTGGGTGGAGGGCTGATCATTGCCGCAGCCGTCGTGCTGACCATGACCGGAAGGACCGAAGCCGAGGTTGTGTTGGAGTAGGGACTGACCGTTCAGTTAAATGCGCTATGCGCCCCGAGTCGAAATCATGAGCGCGTCGAGCTCGAAGGAGAGATCCTCCTGGAGCATGTAATAGGCGCGGGCTTCTGCGGGAGCAGCCGACCAGAGCGATTCCAGCGCGGCAACGCGATTGGCTGGTGTTCCGATGCGCGCAATCCATGAAGAAAATTCGATAGGCAGGCGCCAGCGAAAGTTGATCTTTGGCTGAGAAAAATATTCTCCGAAGAGGTTCAGCCACTCGTCGGACGTGTAGTTGCGCACGTGAGAGGGATCTCTCAACAGCTCGACGGCTTGAAGATGCGTATCGAGCATGGGTTCCGGGCCGCCGGCGACATCGATAAAGCAAATCTGGCCTCCGGGTCTGATCACGCGCCTAATTTCGCGCAATGCGCGCCGTATGTCCCGCCAGTGATGCGCACTATAGCGGCTGATCACCCAATCGAATTCGCCCGCCCGATAAGGAAGCGATTCGACGGAGCCTAATTGTGTACGGATGTTGGAGAGGCCGCGCTCCTTGGCGGCAGCGGAGACGATGCTCAGCATGGAGTCGGTGAGGTCATACGCGACAACCTCGAGAGCGAACGACGCCACGGCGAAGCTGGCATGTCCGGCGCCGCAGCCGAGGTCCAGCACACGCGGTCGACCTGTGGCACAGATCATCTCGGCCAGAAGATTCAGATCGGCGCCGTTGGAGTGCACGGTACTGGTGAGATATGCATCAGCCCTGGGGCCAAAGCTCTGCGTGATCGCCTGATCATGTTGCATGCGTTTTAGAACTTTCTCTCCTCGGAACAGAAAGCGAATGCCGGTAAAAAGAGTTTAGAGCAAACCTGCACATACGATGGAAGTCCCGCGCAAACCGCAACCGTGCTGAATTGTGCGGCGGGAGAAGAGAAATCTCAACCGAATCTCGCGCGCCTGACGTTCTGGCGGAAGTCTTTCCCGCGCATCTCTATCACAACGCACATCTCCGCCAACCGAGAGCGCATACGCTCGCCGATGCGGTCGCCAAGGCTCTCCTCGCGCATAGCGCGCTGCGGGCCGCTAACGCTCACGGCACCGGGAGACTGGTCAGGGTAGTTGGTGGTGATGATGGTGGTGCGTTTGTCGTTGTAGCGCGTGTTGAGGATGAGGGCGACCGTGTCCCAGACCCACTCGGTAGGTTTGGATGCGCCGAGCTCGTCGAGGACGAGAACATCGGTATCAAAGACAGGCCGCAGGATCTCAAGCTCGGTGGTCAGTACCTGTGCGTTATAGGAGTGCTGGATCTCCTTGAGTAGCTCGCGATAATCGCAGAAAAGCCCGCGGACGCCTTTCTCGATGAGCGACTTGAGAATGCCGACCACGAGATGGGTCTTGCCCACTCCAACCGACCCCGTAAGAAGCAGGCCGCGGCCCTCGGTAGTCGCGGGATATCCATCAACGAAGCGGCGCGCCATGAGGTGCGCGGCGGCAAGAGAAGGGTCTGATCCGGGAAAAATGGCGTCAAAGCTGTCGAAAGAGCAATGCTCGTAACGGCGAGGTATGCGCGCTCTCTCAATTAATGCGGCGACTCGCAGCTCGTGACGGCAGTCGCAGGGCTCAGCGGCGGAGCGGCCGTCAGTCTGGCGGACGATGCGCATTCCCATTCCGTCGCACTTGGGGCAGGGTTGAAGCATGAATTTAGAGTATGGCAGGCGCGAGGCTGTGTATATCTCGGGGTATCTTGCGTAAAACCAGTGGCTATTTCCCCAAACGCGAATCGAAAAAGCCCGCCATGATCTGATAGGCTTCGCGGGACTCGGGCAGGCTGACATCGTTCCAGAAGGCGTGCGGCAATGCTTCGAAGACGACGAGGTCGGCGTCAACACCCGATTCGAGGAATTTCCGATGCAGTATGGTCGTCCCGCTCAGTAGGCTGTCGCGTCCACTGGTGATGAAGAGGGTGGGCGGGAATCCCTTTACATCCGCAAACAACGGCGAGAGGACGGGATCTTTCCTATCAGTCGAGCTCACATATTCGGAGTCGTGCGCTTCCGGATTAGGCGGGTCAAGGTGGCCGGAAAGGCCGTTGAGCGCGTACATGGCCCACGAGTCGCCGTACCGGCTGAAGTCGCCCAGGCCGGAGAAGATGCCGAGGGCTCCGGGCAGCGGAAGGCCAAGTTGCTTCAGTCGGACGGCTGTCTCGGCGGTGAGGATAGCTCCGGCGGAGGTTCCGTAGAGCGCGATGTTCTTCGGTTTGTAACTCTTGAGCAGCTCCTTATAGACCGCGACCGTGTCGTCGACTGCCGCCGGGAAGGGATGCTCGGGCGCAAGGCGATAGAGAATCGAAACCACCTTGGACTCCGTGAGGTTAGCGATGGGAATCGTCTCGGTCAGCGAGCCCGAATCGGAGTTGAATCCACCGCCGTGAACGCAAATGAGCACCCGGTTAGTGTTCGCCGGCGGAACCGTCAGCGGCGTGACAATCCGCACCGGCACTCCGGCGAAGGCGCTATCGCTGATGTTCACCGGGTAGACGGCTTTGCTGGCATCTCCGGCGCGCGCCTGCCAGGCGTCGGTGCCACTGCGGCGCTCGGCCAGGGTTTGTGGGTGCGCAGTATCGGAGGCTGGCCGCGCGAGCCTGGCCTGCGCCTCCGGGCTGATGGTCTTCGGCACCGGAATGACACGCGTGATATGGGCGGTTCCGCTCGGATCAATGTAGCTCGAGTCAGTCTGCGGCGCGGTTTGCGCAGCAGTTTGGGCTGCGGCAAGGGAAGCGGCGAGACAGAGGGCGACGAAGATTCCAGACCGAAGCATCTTTGTATCCTGTAGGAGCAAATCGCGCTGCGATTTCCACTAGAACACGGGTAGGGGAGGATGTCGAGCGTGGGCGGCGAATCGATGCGCCGTGTTTGTCTCGTTCAATGCGCGCGAGAGGCTTCGAGCGTGGCTCGTATTCCATCTGCGTAGGAGGTCTTGCGAATCTCGCCAAGGAGTTGATGCAGCGCGGCGTCATCCATCAATACTGGAGTCGTCAACAGGTAGTGCATCTCCACTAACTCGCGCATGAATGGCTTGAAGAGGCCGATCAGGCGCAACATGGTTTTGCCCGCTACACGGAGCTTTGGTTTACGGCCGGCCAGCGCAAAAGCCTGGTTCGCGATTTCGCGCTGTGTGATGGCGCCGACACCGGCGAAGTTCCACCAGCGACCATACGCCTCAGGTTTTCCTGCCAGTGCGAGCACGACAGGTCCGACGTCCGGAACGTAGACAAACTCATGCGGGAGATCGATCGGTCCAACCATGTCGGCCGTTCCTCCCCCTGCTGCAGCCTTGAACATTAAATGCAGGAAGCTGGCATCGACACCCGGCCCGAAGAAATCGGGTAGCCTGAGGATCGTTCCTTGAACCTTTCCTTCGTTGTGGGCGTTGAGCAGAATGTCCTCTTGCGCCTTTCGCATCTGGCCTTTGAAGGTGTGGGGGTTGCGAGGATGAGCTTCGGTGACAAGCGGAGTTGTTGGGCGGCCGTACGGGTACACGGTGCCGATCAACACTAGCCGCTTAACCCCCTCGGCGACGGCGCCGTCGAGCGTCTTCTGCATCAGGATGGGATGAAGCTGAAACTGGTCATACGGGACTCCAACCAGGTAGATGAGCGTCTCGACGCCACGAGCTGCCGAGCGAACAGATGCTAGATCATCGGGATTCCATGTGACAATTTCCGCCAGCGGATCGCTTCCAAAAGATTTCTCAAGCTGTTGCCGGTTGCGGCCAACGACTCGATAGGGATGTCCCTGCGAACGAAGTGCGCTGGCGATGCTTTTCCCAATGGCTCCGGCAGCTCCGAACAATGCCATCTTTCCCATGTCGATATCCATCAGCTAATGAGCATTTTAATGGTCGCAGCTGCCCGAGAAAGCGCGCCGTCGCATAAGAGTCGGATGATTGCCAAACCCGTCAAAACCGCATAGAATAAGAAGATTGCAGGAAAGGTTCCAGACAAGCTATGCCTAAGACAGGGATTCATCCGAACTACAACGAAATCAGGGTTATGTGCGCCTGTGGCTCCAATTTTGCCACCCGCTCAACCCATAAGGGCGACATCCACGTGGAAATCTGTTCGAGCTGCCACCCGTTCTTCACGGGCAAGCAGAAGCTGGTGGATACCGCGGGCCGTGTCGAGCGCTTCCGCCGCAAGTACGCGAAGGCAGAGACCGCAGCGAAGTAACAGGCTGGCCAAGTACGATCGACAAAGCCTCCGCATTGCGGGGGCTTTCGTTTTACAGGAATGTGCGCCGAGAGAACAACCCGATGAAGAAGAACTGGGACAATCCAGTGGAGCATGCGATGCCGCAACGCGCGCGTGTGCCGGCTTCGGTCCAGATCGGCGCAGTCACGGTGGCTCCGGCGACAGTGCTCGCTCCAATGGCCGGCGTGACCGACACCGTCTTCCGCCGCTTTATCCGCAACGCCAGCGTGTTCAGCGCCGACGCCGACGCCGATTCTTCGATCGAAAACTCAGTTACCAATCAGCAATCCGGATGCGGGCTCATCATGACGGAGTTCACCTCCGCCGACGGCCTGGCGCGTATGCGGGAGTCGAAGCGCAAGCGGTACCTGACCTTTTATGACGACGAGCATCCGATCTCGGCGCAGCTCTTCGGGTCGAATCCCGCAACGCTGGCTGATGCGGCGAAGATTGTCGAGGATACCGGTTTCGACATGGTGGACCTGAACCTCGGCTGCCCGGCGAAGCGCGTTGTTGCCTGCAACGGCGGCAGCGGATTGCTGCGCGATCTGCCCCTGATCGGAAAGATATTCGAGACGGTGCGCGCGGCGGTGTCGATTCCCTTCACCGTGAAGTTCCGCATGGGCTGGAACGATGACCATATCGTCTGCGTCGAATTGGCGCGTTTGGCCGAACAATGCGGCCTGAACGCCGTCGCGCTGCATGCGCGGACGCGTGAGCAGGGTTACTCCGGACAGGCACGGTGGGAATGGATCGCCGCGGTAAACGATGCAGTGAACGTTCCTGTGATTGGCAACGGCGACGTGCGGACTCCCGAGGACGCCTGCGCACTGGTGGCGGAGACCGGCTGCGACGCAGTAATGATCGGGCGCGCGGCGCCTGCAAATCCGTGGATCTTCCGGCAGATCGCGCAGTACACGGCGACCGGCCGCTATGACGAACCGACGGATCTCGACCGCTACCGCATGATCCGGCTGTACTTCGAGATGCTGATCGAGGCCGAATATCCCGAGGCGCAAGGCAAGATGAAGCAGTTTGCGTCGTGGTTCACGCACGGTGTGCCGGGCGGCGCTGCGCTGCGCAAGTCGATATATGAATCGAAGACGGGCGAGGCGGTTCTCGCCGCGGTGGAGCGGTTCTTTGAGGCCGGGCCGATCGAGACGCACGCCTCAACAGAAAACGAGTCCGAAGCCGATGCGCTGCTCCTTACCTGCGATTAGGCGGGCGATGGTTGACATGAGCAAGGCTCGAATCATTACCCTCTCGATTGTCGCTAACATCCCGATTTCCGTCGTCGGCTCCGTGCTCTATTTTTCATCTTCAAACGATTGATCCCCGACTGCGCCCCACCAAGCCGATGGACAAAGCGGATTGGCAACATCTATATATTTTCTCTACGCACTCGCGCTGTCCGCAATCGTTTGGCCGGCAGCTGCTATAGTGATCGCTTGGCGATGGTTGCATCGCATCCGGGCGCAAATAAAGCTAGGAGTATTGTGGCGATCCTTTAAATATCCGGAATTCTTCGTTACCACTCCCCAAATAAATCCGTCCAACATTTGCGCCGCCGTGAAATTGCATCTCCCATATTTTCATTTTCCCGGAGATTGCTGAAAATGGCGACATAAAGCATTTTTCAGTAAATGCTCCAAGGTCTTCTCCAGTGCTCTTTTCGCTGAACAGGAGTCGGACATCGCGGGCTGCCGCGCTCACCTGCGTGGTGGGTTTCATCGCGATAGCGCTTGCCGCGCGACCGTGTCCGGGGCAGGAGACTTCGGACACCGCAAATCCCACCTATCCCGTAAAAGGCGTTGTCCTTAACAGCGTGACGCACCAACCAGTCGCGCGAGCGCTGGTGGACGCCCACGAAGGTGCCGTCCTGACTGACAATGATGGCCGCTTCGAGCTGAGCCTCCCGGCGGGCGTGGCGCAGATTACTGTAAAACGACCTGGCTACGGGGAACGAGGGCGAGGTTCAAACCACAGCGTTCAGGTGGGCGCAAATATGCCGTCGCTCACCTTCAACCTGGAGCCGGAGGCACTAATCACAGGGCAGGTGACACTCTCGACAGCGGATGCGGCTGACGGCATCCGCGTGATGGCATACCGCAGGCGAATTATCGAGGGCCGTGAGCAGTGGATGATGCAGGGCACGGCGATGACCAACAGCGATGGCGTCTTCCGCATCGCCGGGCTGCCGCCGGGACCCTATCTGCTCTATACACAACCGGCGCGGGATGGCGACGGATCATTGGGACCCTCTGGACGGCCAGGTCGAGTGGCTGCGACGTATGGGTATCCGGCTTCCTACTATCCCGGCGTCGCGGATATATCCGGAGCAAGTTTGCTGACATTGACTGCGGGACAGCATGCGGAAGCGGATTTCACATTAACGCGTCAAGAGTTTTATCCCGTAACCGTGACGATTGCAAATCATGAGATGGGAGGCGGGATGAACCTCCAGGTGCGCGACAGAAACGGCCGCCAGATGGGATTTCCTGTGCGGTGGAACCCTCAGCTGGGAACAGCCGAGGTAAATGTGCCGACTGGCAGCTACTTCATGGAGGGCCGGCGCAGGGGAGAAGGACAGCTTTATGGCCGGGTCGAATTCACGGTTACCGGCGCGCCGCTGACAGGACTGAGCATGGCGCTTCTGCCGCTGCATGCTGTTCCGGTGACGGTTCGCAAGGTATTTACCGCGACGAGCAATTCGGGAGGAGGCATCCAGCCGGTTGAAAACGATTCCAGCGCAGGGCTGAATATCTCGCTCACGCCTGCGGAGGAGTTCTTCGGCCAGAACGGAGGCGGGGGCGGATTGCGGCAGGCGGAAGGCGCGAGCGATGGGAGCTCGTTCGAGATCGACAATGTAGGTCCGGGGCGTTATTGGGTCGAGCCGTCTCCGTTTGAGGGGTACGTAAGCTCCATCACGAGCGGCGGCGTGGACCTGGCCCGGGACCCGCTGGTGGTTGGGGCGGGGAGCACATCGCCCCCCATCGAGGTCACGCTCCGTAATGACAGCGGGACAATTTCCGTGCAGCTCGCTACAGGTGAGATTGGCGAACAAGCAGGGACCGCGACCGTAGGCGAACAACAGCAAACCTATGTCTACGCAATCCCGATGTTTGCGTCGGCTGGCCCCATCAAATTAGGCGGTATGCAGGGATCGGGGCAGACAACGATTTCTGGGCTTGCGCCTGGCTCGTATCGCGTGATCGCATTTGATACCCCACAGGAGATCGACTTCCACTCGTCGGAAGGATTGGCGAAATACGCCGGACAGGGCGAGACCGTTACCGTGGAAGCAGGCGGTTCGGTCAATGTACAGCTGGATGTAATCCACGCCAGCAACGCGGATGCAGAGTGATGAAACGATTGCTGATTGCGTTGACGTTGCTTGCGGCCCTCACGCCGCACCCACTCGTCCAGGCACAGGCTGCGGGCAAGTACACCATCAGCGGCGTAGTGGTGAGCGCGGCGACCGGACAGCCGTTGGATCGAGCAGATGTGACATTGCAGACTTCCAATCGGGGAACGGTTGTCACCGAGACCACGACCGGTGAAGATGGACGGTTCGTCTTCGAGCGCCTGACAGCAGCAAAATATACGCTGGAGGCTTCGCGGCGCGGCTACATTACCGCGGCGTATGACGAGCATCAGGGGTTTTCGACAGCGATTGTGACGGGCGAGGGCCTGACCTCTGACGGGCTCACGTTTCGGTTGTCCCCACGAGCAGTAATCAAAGGCACGGTGACGGACGAGGCTGGCGATCCGGTCCAGCAGGCGCACGTTTCTCTCTATCGCCAGAATTTACGCAATGGTCTGGGAAACATCGTGCGCGCGGGCATGACAGTCACGGATGACACAGGCGCGTATGAGTTCGCTCGACTGGAGGCGGGAAATTATTACGTCGCGGTGAGCGCCAGCCCCTGGTATGCGACTCGGACGCAGGAAAGGAGAGACGCCGAGGGCAATGTAATCGCCGATGCCCAGCGCTCGCAGCTGGATGTGGCGTATCCGACCACGTTCTATGCGGATGTGATGGATTCCGATTCGGCAACGCCGATTCCGGTCAAGGCCGGGGACCAGGTACAGGTGAATTTTGCCATGCATGCCGTACCGGCGATCCATCTTTCCGTGCAGGTGCCCACGTCATCGGGACGCGGCTTCACCATGCCGCAACTGGCTCAGGAGATTTTTGGGTCGACAGATCCGGTGCAGAGTTCGATGTCTTCCATGAGAAGAGATGGGAGCCAGGACAGCGACGGTCAGATGACGGTGACATTCGATGGCGTTGCTCCCGGACATTATGCCGTGCAGTTGCGCGGCAGGGGCGAAACGAGCCGCTCTGCCGGTATCGACGCAACCAGCGACGCAAAAATTGACCTGTACCAGGTCGCAGCGATACCAGACGTATCCGGCAAGGTCATGATGGCCGGCGGCGAAAAGCTTCCCGACGGCCTGAGCATTTCGCTGCGATCTTCGGACGGTCGCAACGTCGGCGGAGAGCGCGTGGATGCGGATGGATCCTTCTCGCTGCATGGGATTGCTCCCGGCAGCTATGAAGTATGGGCGAATGCTGCGGGCACACCGGTGGCTGTAACGCATTTGACGGCAACCGGAGCCACCACTGACGGACACCTCCTGAAAGTGGGCAGCCAGCCGGTTGCAATTTCCGCGACGCTGGCGGCAGGATCGGCAACCGTAACCGGCTTCGCCAAGCGCGATGGCAAACCTGCAGCCGGAGTGATGATTCTGATGACGCCGAAAAATCCCGGAGCCGACCGTGAGATGTTTCGCCGCGATCAGAGCGATTCGGACGGCAGCTTTACGCTGCGGCAGGCAGTGCCGGGTGAGTATACGGTGGTGGCCATCGAAGACGGCTGGGCGCTGGACTGGGCGCATCCCGAAGTGATCGCGCATTATCTGCCCAAAGGGCAAAAGGTAACGGTACCCCCGCACAGTAAGGATTTCGCGCTCAGGGATACTGTTGAGGTTCAGCCGAAATAGATTCAATCACGGTTGCATATCTAGTCGACTGTAACCACAATGAGCGATGCGTCGTCCTGAAACTGGTTCGAGCAGAAGGCGGAAACGTCCTCCAGCACACGCTTGCGAATGCTGTGAACTCCCTGCTTGCGGTTAGCCAGCACCGAGGCGATCAACCGCTGGTAGCCAAACTCTTCTTCCTTTTCATCCCACGCTTCCAGAACCCCATCGGTCATCAGCACCAGCACGTCGCCTGAAGTCAGCTGCACCTCGCGGTCGCTGTACGTCCAGTGCGAGAAAAGGCCCAATACCCCGCTATAAGCCGCCGGAAACTCGATGGCGCCGTCGGCATGTACGAGAAGGGGCAAACAGTGGCCCGCATTCTCGTATTTGAGTTTGCGCGTGTGCCCATCGAGAATCGCATAGAAGAAAGTGATGAACCGTCCCGGCGCGAGGTGATCGCAGAGGACGTTGTTCAGTTTAGCGCACAGCGCGGCGGGAGATTCGACAGGCGGGTTGCCGCCATCCTGCGTAAAAGCTTTGACTGAGGCCTGCAGATTCGCCATCAACAAAGCAGCCGCGAAGCCTTTACCGGAAACGTCGGCGATACAAAGGCCGAGCTTGTCTTTCTCGAGCGCAAGCACGTCGAAGTAATCGCCGCTGACACTGCGCGCTGGCTGCCACGCGCATGCGATTTGAAAGCCGGGGATTTGGGGCGTTTCGCGCGGCAGCAAATGCATCTGAATTTCATACGCCTGCTGCAGCTCGGACTGATGCGTTTGCTTTTCCGTGAGGCCAAGCTGCACTTGGCTCTGCAATTGCCGGTTGTGCTCTTCGAGACGTGAACGCGAATCACCAAAGGTGAAGACCACCACGCCGACAATCAGCGTAACAACGATGCCGAGGGGTGCATCGCTGAATAGCTCATGCCCGAAGTTAACAGTGCGCGCCCCGAAGACGAAGTAGATTGAAAGTTCGCCGGCAATGTTCGCGATAACACCGGTGCAAAGCAGGAGAGCGATATAGCCAATCCAGTTCCACGGCGGAGTGCGGCTCTCGAATAGGGAGCGCCCCGCGAGTATAAGCGCATGGGAAACGTTGCCGACAACGAAGGTATAGATGAAAATGCCGACAGTGTGGGTCGGGATGTGAACCGCCCAGAGGAGCAAACGCACACAAACGGCTACCAGCAGCAGAATGAGCTGGAATCGCAGGTTGAATCCTGCAATGAGTGTCTTGCGCGGGCTCTCTTTAGGCATGGCCGGAGAAATGGAGAAGCCTTAAGATAGCAGGACGGAAGAAACAGGGCCAGAACAACGACAGATTTTCGCCTAGACTCGAGGTCGCTGGTGTTGCCGTAATCGGTGATCGGCGGGCTGGCCCACCTTTCCCATGAGCTCCAATTCCGGTCATGACGAGAGGTGCCCCGTCCTTGAGGCACTTCTATGCGTCAAGCGTGGGACGAATCCGCGACAACCAAAACAAAAAGGCCCGGTCACCCACGTTACCGGGCCTTCGTTGTTAAGCGGGACGGTGCCCCGGACTTAACGTCTCTAAACCTTCCTAACCGCTTTCGCAAAAAACTCGACCGCCTCGCATTCGCGGCACTTCGCTCTGTGCACGGCTCAATTGTCAGCCCTATCGCGAAATTTAGCAGGCTATCTTTTGGCCAGAAATCCTCAAAATTCACGGGTGTGCCTTCACCGAAAATTTCTTTCTACGGCTCTAATAGGTCTGGAGACAGACCAGTTCGCCAGCGTGTTCGGACCGCCAAACCGGGTGAGATCGAGGTCTTCGAGGTGAATCAGGTTAAGGCGCTTGGAATGCGCCGTACTGTCTTTTCCTGGCAACAGATCGAAGACACTCAGAGCATATAAGCGCAGCCCTTGGTAGAGGTCAGTCTGGACCTTCTGATCCTTCAGTGCGTCGATCGTAGGTGTCTGGAACTCGAAGTCGGCATCGACATTGGTGGCCGTGTTCGGGGAGCCATTCAAGCCAAGAAAATTACGGATATTTCTCGTCTTCTTCGAACGCTCCGCCGTGCAAACAGTTATCGTCGTGCGCTCTTGGAGGACATAACAAGAATGCTTACCAAAGCTGTAGGAACTTTAGCCGATAGGTGCGCGAAACTGGCTGCCCCGAAGGCCTCGCAACTATCTCTTCGTAATTCAGGACAAATTCGCCGCCGCGCCAGACTCTCAACCCCGAGCCGGCGCCAAGCCGCACCGTATTGGCTGCGTTGCCCTGGTAGGTCTCATTAATGCGGGTCTCACCGCCGACGTTGTAGTATGCGTCGCCGGAAAGCCATAACCTCCGAATCAGATTGCGGCTGGCGTGCAATTCGGCCAGGTACAACGGCTTCTGCGCGAGACTCGATGTTCCTGCCGGCCCGAAGTTTCCATTGGTCGAAAATATCTTGGTGGATAAATAGAGCTCCAGCCACGTGGCACCTTTGTCCGGAGTCCAGCTGTAATTCACGGTCGGATAAAACGTCCACCGATTCGAACTGGGATTAATCGGACTAGCAGCGTTGTACTTACCCGTCGGGGTGAGCACAACAACGTGAAGACTCGAAAACGTCTGTGCGACGAAGGACCGAAACTGCTCCCGTCTCAGTGCCGGCCCTCCAAATAGATTCATCTGCCACATCGCTCCTTGGTCCGATAAACCATTATTCGAGAGATCGCTCCCGCCCGTGCTCGCATTCGCGACAGCATAAGGGAATATGGCGGATATCCCGCCGGTGCGTCCGCCAAAATCCATAATCCGGGTAAGAATGATCGTTTGAGAAAAGACATTGGTGCGAATGCGCGATGAAATATCCATGCCATCTTCCGGTGTCACAGAAGTCGAATACACGGAATTCGCGGTGGTGAGCCAGGTATCGACCGGCGCGTTCAGATAATCGCGCGCCGATCGGCCCTGTCCCATTGCCGCCGTTTGCGTCAACGCCGTGATCCCGAACAGCGCGGCAGCGTATAGACATTTCACCGTTATGGCGCGTGGGCCAACGAAAGCTATGTCCATCACTCCCAAGCCTTTCCAAGAGGAAGCCAGTATCAAATAATCTCATTGATTCACTTCATTGATTAGCAGATTAATCCAGCCCGCGTTTTTGATTGGACCAAGGTCCGATTGACGCTCCTTGTCGAGCTTTCTTATAGTCAGCCCGGCTCGGGAATCCCCAATGCATGAGCCCTGGAGCACCAATATGGAGCGGCGTGAATTCCTAAAGAGTGCGGCAGCAGTTGGCCTGGCTGCAGGAACATCGGCAGCCGGTGTAGCAGGTGCAGCGGTAGCCGAAGCGCAGACTGGTCCGGGCGGCGTCAATTTAGCCGATGCGCAGGCGGCATTGGCACAGTTTCGCAAAACGATTCCCGCCAACTTTGACCGCACCTATGTTGAGAATGTCATTGTTCCTTTCTTCATGACCAGTCTCTACGAAGGCGAACGGCCGATCCTGCCGATGATTGATCTTAATTTCACCAAGGAAATGGCCCTGCCCTATCATCTTTGGGGAATGCTCTACGAGGATTGGAAGCCGGCTCCCAACGAGGGCGTTACAGTTTTTTTGCAGGGCCTCGAGAAGCGTGGCGAAAATAACCTGCGCAAACGCATCTACTTCTCCGCAGTCACCCCGGATTTGTACACCCCGATGTACCAGGCCAAGGTGGCTTCCTTTCTTGATCAACTCTTGGACCCGAAATTTGCCGGCAAACCCTTTATGCGGCACTATCTGGATTATTACTGGGATGTTTATTGGAATTTACACCTCGGCGTAAAGGGTGCGGACATTCCAAAAGAAGTTATCCAGGTCGGAGAGGGATTTAACACCGTCCTGGCCTACCGCAACCCGACACTACCCGTCTTTTATGAAAATTACATGACGGTGCGCAAGAACCTCCCCTTCCTCAAGCAATGGGTCGACAAGCATGTCGAAGACATCGTTGCCGGACACACCCCCAATGCTGAAAAGACGATGGTTTGGTACTGGCTGAAGAACGCCGGCACAGGGGAGCACTTCAGCAAGAAAGATATTATCTTCGAATGCTTCCACAATTTTGTCGCCTTCAGTCAATGGGGCAACTCCATCTTCGGTATCATGTCGCGTCTCAGCGAAAACACCGGCGACGCGGAAATTCGGGCTGCATTCCAGAAGACGATGTCTGGTGATTACGACAATGCGAATGGGGCGGCGTATACTCCGCTCGAACTATTTGTAATGGAGCTGTTTCGCGTCATCTCCCCCAACGGAGGAAGCCTCTCGAGTTTCGACGACGCGCATGAACAAACCTTCTTTGGTGAATCGCCCCACACGCAGCTGGGGCTGACCTTTGCACGCGGTAACTACATCAGCACGCCGCACACTAGTACCAGCTTCAGCCCGGTACATTGGGCGAACCCGAAACAATTCGATCCTGCGCGTTATCTCAGCGTACCGACCAGCGCCGAGATCGACGAAGAGAGAACGAAGAAGATCGGCCTCGCCAAGTGTCCATTCGATAGGACGACCCTTGAAGTCCAGGATGGTCGAAAGGTCGGCCTCACCAACAGCGGCTTCGGCACGGTCTTCGGTGTGTCCGATGGTAAGCCGATGCCTGTCTGCGACTATGCCGGCTTCGCGCCCTTCGGCTTCAGTTACCGCCGCTGCCCCGGCGAACAGTTAACCATCCAGGTATTCGAGGATTTCCTTCGCAAAGTCTGGCACGACAAAATCGTCTTCCACCAACTCGATATCTCCAACCCTGGACGGGTTCCGGTTGGACCGAGCGCAGTAGTCGACGACAATCTCGCCTTCAGTAGGTCTTCTTGACCACTGAAATGGCTCCTTGGTCCGTGCACCATACACGAACATCAGAAGCACTCAAAAATACCCGGAGTTCCTTTTTTGCTCACAGCATTAGAAAATTCGCTATCGTGCGATCCACTAGCGCTTAAAAATTACTTAACTCTACAGTCGGAGCCGGACTTTGGTTTTGGATGGGCCGTGCATTCGGAAAAGTATTGCAGGTTGCCGCTTTCAGCCAATCCTCAGTTACTTTAATCTGCTTCTGCAAGACGAGCCAGGTGACCCCCGCCGAGCAAGGTGGCGTCGTCAGGGAGCCTTGATAGGTGTAGTAGTTGAGCTTATCCGAATTGTTCCCCTCTTCTGGCAGTAGCATCTTTGGGTTTATCGTCACCGAGCCATGACCGCCGTACGAAGTGGGGAGATTCTTCCAGATGGACCCAACATACTGGTTTGTAGGGTCGCCTATGATGGCCAGAACAGCAATTACCAGTATGTTGTTGTTGGCGTCCTGATGAACAAAGTGAGTTTCCATAACCGCATTCTGGACCCCAGGAAGCGTATGCTCGGCGGGAAAGTGGAAGTGGATCTGAACCAGATTGTATGTATCGCCATTCAAGGTAATGCTATTTGTCGGGCTGCCTGACGCGGTTGGAGCGAGAATTTCAGTAGCGTAGTTGATGTTCTCTACTAAGAAGGTTGCGCTGTTGTAGCCAAACTCAATCTTCGGCAGCGTCGTCGGTTGGATAATTGGAATGGGAATCGGCGACTGGCCCGTCGCTGCCCCGCACGAAGATGTTGGAAATTCCTGCGCCCAGTAGGCGGGGCCGTTGAATGCACCATAGGACCAGTTGCTCGGGTTTTGAGCGAAAGAACTTCTGGAAAGGCCGCTCGCTGCGACCAGCATAACAAGCAAAGCTTTACACGGCTTCAGAATCATACGTCCCTATCTGACTCATGAAATCCAGGATTTTCGGGGTCATCCCCGTAGCTTGGAATTCTGCACTCCTTCACCTTTAAAATCAAATTGCTTCCAGAGTAATCACACTTATAAAGATGACAAGACACGCATGAAGCAACCTACTTTGGCGAATCGCCTCCTAGGCAGCGGCGAGCAGTGAACCATCCAGGTATTCGAGGATTTTCTCCGCAAGGTCTGGCCCCTACAAAATCGTCTTCCGCAAACTCGATATCCCCAACCCGGGACGGGCTCCAATCGGGCCGAGCGCAGTGGTCGATGACAATCTCGCCTTCACCAAGCCTTCCTGAGTTTTCGCGACTGGCTTCAACCTCGGGCTGTAGCTTTCGACAGCTCGGCCCACTCTTCTTCCGTGTAGCGCGGAGTGATGTGCTGCGGGCAGTTCCAGTCAAACGCTTCGACATGGATCAACAGAACGCGCTCCGGGGGTGATTTCTTCTCCGCGGCAGCAGTTCCCTGATGAGCTTCCGCGAAGCCTCATCTCCTTCGCGAATCTCTACGCGCCCCAGTATCTTGAGTCTCTGCTGCCCGGGGTAGTCCATCAGGAAGAGGGCAACCCGGTCATCATGATGAAGGTTGCCTACACTGATGTATTGGTTGTTGCCGCGCAGGTCGACGAAACCGATCGTCCGATCGTCCAGTATGCGAAGAAAGCCTTTCGGACCGCCGCGAAACTGGATGTATGGCCATCCTGTTTCGCTAATCGTCGCCATATAGAACCCATCGTGCTGCTGGATGAACGCGCTCTCGTACGGCCCGAGCCGATCGCCAGCGTTGCTCGATCGCTCCATGCGTTCATAGAGGTGCCGGCTGCCATGCTTCTTCTGCTCTTCTTTGACGAGAGGGGTGAATGCAAGCTCTGCGAATCGGCGGCCCATGAATGATTCCTCCCGATGCTGGACTCTAGCTTACCCGACCCAGCGACGATGACTGGATATGCTACGTAGCGTATAGTACGTATCGTACTATCGCTCCAAGCGCTTCACAATGAATCAGGAGGCGTCAAAACACAATTCGGGAATCAGCTCTCGGCAGAGAAGTCACGAAAACGGTTTGGCCGGGGTTGAAGAATAGCCGGGACGTGAACAAAAGGAGACCCTTATGACCGTTGGGAAAGTATTGGTGATTGGCCTTAAGATCCTTGCCGTGTGCCTTCTGTTTGCCTCGTGTTTCATCGCTGGGGGAGTGCTCTCGGGATTGGGCAAGATAGCACAACAAGCGCCTCCTTCCACGAACCTCCAGCATGTGCCTCCCGAAGAGCTGGCGATCTCACCTGAGGCTCAGACCCTCTCGAAGTCGCACGACCCGCAGGTGCCTGACAATTCACTGCGCACAATCCTCGCTTTTTCCGTCTGCGTCGGAGTCGTTCTATCGTATCTAATCCTGCGATCGAGCTGGCACGGCTGGCCTCTCGTGGGCGCGATCTTCTTAGGCATGTATGGCATCTCGACCGTAGCTTCTCAAGTCGAAACGTTATTTTTTCTGTCGAACAAGTTGCCTCACGGAATGATTCGAGCCATCTTTTTACAGGGAGCGATTACAGCGGCTGGGTTTGCGCCATTGGCGGTTTTACTGCTGTGCAAGTGGCGCACATCTTCGCCGACACGAACGGCTTTCTCGATCGGCTCATGGAACGCCTCATCCGTCGCCACGCGGCTTGCGGTCATCGTGGTCGCCTTCGTGTTTCTCTACATGTTCTTCGGCTATTACGTGGCTTGGCAGAGCTCAGCGGTTCGGCAGTATTACGGCGGCCTAGAACAGCCGGGTTTCTTCGCCGCGCTGAAGGCCAACTGGCTGTACAACCCTTGGCTCTACCCGTTGCAAGTATTTCGTGCACTGCTCTACGCCGCCTGTTTGTACCCTCTCGTTTGGATGCTCCGCGCTGCCCGGTGGGAATCGGCTCTCGCCATGGCGCTTTTCCTGTCTGTTTGGACGGGGATACTGCTACTCCCCAACCCACTCATGCCTCCCGACGTGGCTTACGCGCATTTCCGGGAGACCTTAGGCTTCAGTTTGATCTTCGGAGCTCTTGCTGGCTGGCTTATGAGTAGTCCGCTGCCGGCCGCTGCCAGGAGCGCCACGCTTCCTCCTCGCCGGGTCGTTGGTGAAACTTCGCGCGAGTTCTGAAAAGTGGCTGATGGACCCTCGTGCGCGCTCACGCTCGCCACGGGAGTGTAAAGGATGTCTAGAGACATACTTCAAAGAATGTCATGGAACCGAACACAGTGGTTGCTTGAGTGGGGAGGTATTATTGCCAACCCGAAGTTGGCCCGACCAGCATCGGTCAGCAGGACCGCACTTTGGTCTAAGGGGCGACAGATCCCGCCAACCTCATGGCCAGACTGACAAAATCGGTTGCGCTTTCAGCCGTGATCCCGTCCGGCGGAGCTTGTTCGGCCTCGACGACGAGAAGCCTGAGTCTGGAAAGCAACTCATATTGCCCATTCGAAATTGCGCCGTTGTTGAGCAGGATGGCGCCGATCACCATCGGCATGCCCTGCGCACCATCGGCAATCTCGATATTGCGAGCCCGCGCCGCCTCCGTGATCGTTTCCTCCACCCTTCGGAACGCCATGCGAATTGCTGTGCGCGGCCGAACTCCCGCCAGTTTGATCAGATCTTCCCACTGATCTCTTTTCGCCTGCGAAGGATGGGCTGGAATAGAGGAGGAATCAGTCGCCTTAACCAGCTCCGCTACCTCTTGGCCGAAGCGAATCTCGACGTCGCTGTACTTTACCGTTCTTACCAGAGGAATCAGTGCGAGAAGGTGTCTGCGCAGCAGAATCACGCAAGTGAGCACCGTCACCGGCCAGACAACGGAAGAGATGATTTGTGAGATAAAGCCCAAAATGCCGGTTCCCGCATCTTTCATCCAGAACCTCACCTAGATCGATCACTTTATTTCGAGGACCAAGTGTGACAGAAACTTGGCCAACAATTTCACTTGAAGTTCTCTAATGGAAATAGAGACCGGCCAAGCGGTTTGCCGCAACCCTTTAAAATCAATGACGATGATGCAACCGTAATCGTATGAATCATTTGCCCAAAGGCAGAAGCTCTGCCCTAGAATCATTGCAACTATTTCTCTTAAGCCATTTGGAATCAAAGCAAGTTAAATAAACCCAATTGTTTCAAACACCTGTCAAAATTAAGATTCACAACTCCCACCGAATCATACATTTGTCAAAAACAAGGGGGTGGGGGTTATATGAAGCCCACTTCCCAAAACGGGAACGCGCGGCACGAGACCAGACAGGCGATAATATTGACTCAGACTCCAGGAGCATTATCCATGTCGAGCGTTGCCCGTAAGGCCTTCGTTGCCGTCTTTTTTACTCTCGCCGGAATCTCCGCGCTGGCCGAGAACCGCATCATCTATTCGGCCACCGCCGATGCGCACGCCGATATTGCTCAAGCCCTCCACACGGCGGCGAAGACCCATAAGCACGTCATCCTTGATTTCGGTGGAAACTGGTGCGGCGACTGCCAGGTGCTGGACATCTACTTCCACCAGCAGCCCAACCTGCCGATCCTTGAAGACAACTTCGTGCTGGTGCATGTTGACGTCGGGCACATGGACAAGAACACCGACGTTGCCGAGAAATACGACATCCCGCTGAAGCGCGGAGTTCCCGCCCTCGCCGTCCTCGACGAGCACGGACACCTGCTCTACAGTCAGAAAACCGGCGAGTTCGAGGCCATGCGCAAGATGGACCCGGCCTCGGTCACCGAGTTCCTGAATCAGTGGAAGCCTAAGCACTGACACGACACTAACAACAACGCTGACAATGCGTCACATGTCCGTTAGTCTGAGAGATGATGCTCCTCCGCACATTCGATCATCTTCGGCGATCCATGTGGAGAGCCCTTGCTCACGGGGCCTTCAACAATGCCAAAGCGGCTGCCTACTCGGCGATCCTGAGCATTTTTCCGGCACTGCTCGTTGTCACCACGCTGCTGGCCTTCACCCCCGAGACAGACACGGTACGCGGCGACATCCGCAGCGGCTTCAGCGACATCCTTCCGCGGGACACCATGTCCCTGCTGCAGACCTATTTCCAGACCAATCACGCCCGCTCCGTGCGCCTGATCTGGACCTCGGTGTTCATCACCATCTTCGCCGCCATGGGGGTGATGCTGTCACTCATGGACGGCTTCCGCCGCGCCTATTTGCTGCCGCGCGGTGAGTGGAGTTCGTGGCAAGAGCATCTCGTAGCCTTGGCCTTGGTACCTGCCACGCTCGTGCCTCTCATCTTCGCCACCCTGCTGGTGGCCTTCGGGCACAGCATCGAGAACTGGATGATTGACAAGGCCGACCACGAGTTGCGCTTCTATGTATTGCTGATCTGGCGCATCATCCGCTGGGCCATTGCCATGCTAACCAGCGTTGTCGTCCTGGGGGTGATCTATCACTTCGGCACGCCCCGCAAGCGCCCCTGGGGACAGATCGTACCCGGAGGCCTGCTGGCCACGGTAACGTGGTTCCTGGCTACGCTCATCTATGGCTGGTACCTGACCCGCCACGCCGACTACTCGGTCGTCTATGGCTCACTCGGAGCCGGGGTGGCCACCCTGGTCTGGCTCTACATGGTCTGCTTCATCATTCTCTTTGGCGCGGAATTCAACGCGCTGCTTTATCCTGTCTCTCCGCCGCCCATTTCACCGCCCTCTGCGCAGAACGTTGGTGAAAACACGGCTACGATTCGCTCCCATCAATCCGTATGACCGACGCAAAGCACTCTCGCGAGTTAGAATGAGAATGCTTTCGTCAACATTGAAAAGAAACACACGCAGTTGGGGGATGGATGAACGTCACGCTTGCCGGTTCGAATCTTGCGCCGGGGAAAAATGCCCGCCGCGCCAAGATTGTTGCTACCCTGGGCCCTGCTTCAAACAATGAAATAACCTTTCGCGCGCTGGTCCGTGCAGGCCTGGATGTTGCGCGCCTGAACTTCTCGCATGGCACTCATCCCCAGAAGCTGGAACTCATCGAAATGGTCCGCAAGGTGGCGCGCGAGGAGGGCAAGAGCATCTGTATCCTGGGTGACCTGCAAGGACCGAAGATTCGGACAGGGCGCCTGCAGGACCGCCAGCCCATCCATCTCGAGACCGGCCAGCACCTGACCATCACTCCACGCGACATCCCGGGCACCTCCACAGTCATCTCTACAACCTTTCCTACTCTGGCTGAAAATCTCGAAACCGGGGCGCGCATCCTACTTTCGGACGGACTGATCGAGCTGCTGGTGCTCGCTGTGAATGGCGAGGATGTAGAGTGCGAAGTGATTAACGGCGGGGTGCTGGGCGAGAACAAGGGCATCAACCTTCCGGGCATCGCCGTTCGCGTGCCCTCGCTGACCGAGAAAGACGAAGCCGATCTCGTATTCGCGATCAGGAATGGCGTCGACGCCATTGCCGTGTCCTTCGTACGCACAGCCGACGATGTCAAGCTGGTGAAGGAGCGCATCGCCGATCTGGGCGCCGATACCTGGGTAATCGCCAAGCTGGAAAAGCCGCAGGCCATCGAACATCTTGAAGAGATTCTCGAAGTCGCTGACGGAGTGATGGTTGCCCGTGGGGATCTGGGTGTTGAGATGCCCCCGGAAAAAGTGCCCGCAATTCAAAAGCTCGTCATCCGCCGCGCATCCGAACACCGCAAGCCGGTAATCACCGCCACACAGATGCTGGAGTCTATGATCGAAAATCCGCGGCCCACACGCGCTGAAGCCAGCGACGTGGCCAACGCGATTTACGACGGCACCGACGCGGTAATGCTCTCGGGCGAAAGCGCCGCCGGCAAGTATCCTGTGGAGGCGGTCAGGATGATGGCGAGAATTGTTGTTGAGTCGGAATCGGAGATTCATGACACATTTGAGCCGCACGATGGCCGCCCCAGTAACCTTCGGCTCTCCGTCGCCGAGACAATCTGCGAATCGATGGCCCACGCCGCGCAGGATCTCGACCTGAAGGCGATCGCCGTTTTCACCGAGACCGGCACAACCGCCCGCCAGCTATCGAAGTATCGCCCCAAGCCGCCGATTTATGCGCTCTCCAGTGTTGACGTCGTTATCAACCGCATGTGCCTTCTGTGGGGCGTGCAGTCGGTTCGATGTAAAAAGGCCAATACCGCCGAGGAGATGGTCGATATGGCGGAGGAACTGCTGGAAATCGCCGGCTTCGTCTCTCCGCAGGACATCCTGGGCATCGTCGCGGGAACGCGCACCAAATCGGGCTCGACGAACTTCCTGCGCCTGCACGTACTTGGCGATCGGTTGCACGAAACCGCAAAATGACAATCCTGCCCGGAGGAGTGCCTGCGGATTCGTTGAGACAGCGTGTTTTGTTTCTCGTCCCTGACCGGATTCGTTAGCCGAAGAAATTTCGAACTCATCATGGGCCGAATTCGCATACTTTCCGATCAGGTAGCGAACCAGATCGCCGCAGGCGAGGTAGTCGACCGTCCGGCGTCGGTCGTCAAGGAGTTGCTGGAGAACGCGCTCGATGCGGGAGCCACGCGCATTCTGATCGAGGTAGAAGCGGGTGGACGCAAGCTCATCCGCATCGTCGACAACGGCACCGGCATGGTTCGCGACGATGCGATGCTGGCCTTCGAGCGCCACGCCACGTCAAAGATCCGCTCAAGCGATGACCTGCTTTCCATTGCTACTCTGGGTTTTCGCGGCGAAGCCCTGCCCTCCATCGCATCGATCTCGCGCCTGGAGCTTGAAACCCGTGCGGCCACTGAGACCAGTGGAACGCGCCTCGAAATTGTCGGGGGAAAAATCCTTCGCGTAGAAGACGCCGGCCTGCCTGCGGGCACAACGATTGCGGTTCGCGATCTCTTCTTTAACACGCCCGCGCGGCGCAAATTCCTCAAGGCGGAAAGCACAGAGCTCTCTCACGTAACTGCGTTGGTTACACATTATTCGCTGGCGCATCCCGACAAACATTTCGAGCTGCATTCGGCCACTAACGCACTGCTCATCGCGCCTCCTGTCCAGAAGGTTTCCGAACGCATCTTTCAAATTTTCGGCAAAGATACGCTCGATCAGCTTGTGCAGCTGGCAGCCGAGCAAAGATTCGATCGTACCGGTCTGCCCGAACCGCCGCCATGGAAGCGCGCGGAGGGCTATCAGCCGTCCGATCCCGGATTTTTGCGGATCAGCGGTTTTGTCTCTAAACCCGAGTTGCAAAAGCTCAACCGAAATTCGATCTACGTCTTCGTGAACCAGCGCCTCATCCGCGACCGGCTTATCCTGCATGCCGTAAGCGAGGCCTACCGCAACATCATTCCGCCCACATCGTTCCCGGTCATCCTCATGTTTCTCGAAATGCCGCCGCATGAAGTAGACGTAAATGTGCATCCGTCGAAGACGGAAGTCCGCTTTCGTCAGCAGGGCTACATTCACGACTTCGTGCGCGACAGCATTCGCAACGCGCTCATCAAGGCGCGGCCGGCCGCGGGATTTCTGACTGCGCTTACCACGAATCCTCACACCTCTGCTGCATTGGTGCCCGCCAGTTTGCCTAGCACCGCAGAAAGCGAGGCGGAGCCGCTGAAGGATTCCGAGCCCGCCATAAGCGCGGACGATGCGGTGCCCTGTGCGCTGACGGAGCCAGCGCGAGAGCTGGAAGACATAAAACTTCCCTTCGCAATCTCTGACGCGGAGCAATCTGTAAACTCTGCCGATCACGAGTGCGAGCCGAACTGGGATACGCAGACGCTGCCCGAGGGCGGCGAGCCAGCCAATCTCAACTCGCTAGCATCGCTCAAGCCGCTGGGGCAACTGCGCGAATCGTTCATTCTCGCCGTGAATGACGAGGGCCTGTGGATCGTCGATCAACATGTCGCCCATGAGCGCGTGCTCTTCGAGAAGATCCTGCGCGCGAGGGGAGTCGAGAGTGTCGAGCGGCAGCGGCTGCTCATGCCCATGCTGATCGATCTGCAGCCCCACCAGATGGTGCTCTTCGCCGGCATTGCACAGGAATTGGAGCGCAACGGTTTCGAGGTCGAGCCCTTCGGTCCGCACACGCTCGCGATCAAGGCCGCGCCGGTTGGCCTCGAAGGCCGCCATCTCGAACGCATGCTCATGGAGGTGTTGGAGCAGGCGGGAAATCCGGCGCAATCCGAGAATCTGGGCACGCTCCGCACGCGCATTGCAGCGTCGATCGCCTGCCACGCAGCCATCAAGATCAACATGCCACTCGACCCCCGGCGCATGGAGTGGCTGCTCGCCGAACTCGCGCGCACCGAGCACCCCACGAGCTGCCCGCACGGGCGTCCCATCGCTTTACGGTATTCTTGGAAAGACATCCAGCGGGCTTTTCAGCGAATCTAGATTCGCTTCCCACTAGACAAAAGAAGGTCTCTTTGACACCCGAACAGTTACAAGCCGTGCGCGCCGAGCGTTGGCGGCAGAAATCCAACCCCCTCCTTACGCTCGAAGATGCAGCGGCATGGCTCAACACCACGGGTTTGTGCCTCTTCCTTCCGCGTCACAATCAGTTTCTTGCACCCGCCCCCTCCTTTGTTGAAGCCTGCACCGGCGAGCCGAGCGAGACACCTGCCTCCGGCGCCATTGAGAACGCTAGCGGTCTGATGATCCGGCTGATGGAAGATGGCGCGGTGCTTTTCCTCAACCTCTTCGGCACACTTTCCGAACAGCCGGATTTTCTGGTGTCGCGCGAAGCATTCCCTTACATCTTCAGCCTGCGCGGCGGCCGCAGTTGGAAAGTGGTGCCCGCCAAAGCCTCGCCGCTGGTGGCCGAAATATGGAAGACCTTGGAAAAGGGAACCTCCCTCGAAGCAACCGAAATTCAGGCATCTCTGGGGCGCGAAGTGACTGAAGCCGCAGTGCTCCGCGGACTCACGGAACTGTGGAGCGCCCTGCGCGTCATGCCGGTCTATGCGGCACACGGGGCCGCAAACGAGCCAACCCGATGGGAGCTCACACAGACGCGCTTCTCCGATGCGTTGACCGCGGCGAACAAGATTGCCCAGACCACGGCGCTTTCCGCATTGGTCTCGCTCTATCTCGAATCCGTACTCGCCGCCAGCGCAGACGAGGTCGAGACGTTCCTCTCGCCCCTCACCTCGCGTTCAAAGGTACGGGAAGTGGTGAATGGACTCGCGGCCACGCGACAGGTTTCGCTCATCCCGATAGGCGTGCAGACCATGTTCCACATCGCCGGATCGCTCCCGGAGTTTGCCGAGCTCGAGCCAGCAGCCGACGCCCTGCCGGAGACTCAGCCTCGCTTCGAGGGCGAGCGTCCATTCAGGAAACCAGGAGATGCAGACCGGCGTCCGCCGTTTAAGCGAGACCGGCTCCGCACCGGACCACGGCCAGAGCGCTTTGCTGCAGGCGGCGCCAGAGCAGCAGGTCGAGGCGGCGCAGGCCGAAGCAGTGAACGCCCACCGCGCAAGGGCACGGATTCTCAGGGCAATTACCCGCCGCGTCGCAAGCAGTTTGGCGCGAATGCTGGTGGTCCAGCCCGTCCCAGACCTGGAGGCGACCGCCCTTATCGCAAACCCGAAGACGGGGAGCGGCCGTCCTTCACCAGGCGGCCATTCGAAAAACGGTCCTTCGACAGGCCGGCCAGACCTTACGCCGGACGCGGAGCCGAGGGGGATCGCCCGCCACGCAGACACAGCAGCCCGCGCACCAGCGAACGCACTTCGAGTGGCGAACTCAGACCCGGCACCGGTCGTCCCGGCTTTCGCTCGGGCGTCGGCGGCAAGTTTCCGCCAAAGAAGTTCGGTCCACCAAAATCCGGGCCGAAGAATTTTGGCGCGAAGAATTTCGGC
>JBAVYX010000383.1:0-3722 GCA_049588475.1 Silvibacterium sp.
GTCGGATTCTGCACCGGCAATCCCGGCCTATCGTCCTTCAGGATGCGATCTACATAGGCGGCGGAGCGGCGATGACCACTGCGCTGATAGTGGCCGGCAGCCCTGACTCGGGATTGCTTGTGATGACGCCTGTTCTGAACTCTGATCCGTGATTGTGAGATTACGCATGGGTTCAATGTCGAAGGTTCAGGTGCTCACGCCACGTAGAAGGATGTCGGAGATATGGGCCGCAATATTGGGGATGGGCGCTGAGGAGCGAACCTTCCACCAGACGGAGACCGCATTACATGCTGCCAAGAGGGTGAGTGTGGCATGCAGCGGGTCGACATCGCTTCGAAACTCGCCATCCCGAATGCCTTGCCGAAAGATTGCTTCGATGTGCCTCTCATAGACCCTGATCTGACGGCCGATCCTGTGGCGGGCCTTGTCTCCAAGGTCGTTGCGATTCTCCTGAAACACCTTGAAGAAGCTAGGTCGTTCATCGAGCGTCGATAGATGCAACGCGACAATCGTTCGCAGCTTCTCAGACGCCGGCCTTTTTGCGCGCCTAACCCGGTTAGAAAAGCTCACATAGCCGTCGATGGCGACATCGCAAATCTGTTCAAGTGCACTCTCCTTAGATTTTATGTAATAATACAAGCTGCCCTGCTGGAGCCCAATCTCATCAGCGATGTGTTTTGTCGTAGCGGACTGGTAGCCCCGCTTCGCAAAAACGCGCGCCGCGGCCGATAGAACTTCGAGATACCTTTGTCCATACTTGCGTGCGCCAAACCGTTGTCTCGATCCCTCGCTCAGGAACTCGACGAGCTCACTTCCATTTTTTTTGGAAAAGAGGGGACGTTGCCGGCTAGAACCTGCGTCCATCTAAGCTGCAACTCCCTTCCGCGCTCCAAGCCATCTGTGGGTTTCGGTCCGAACCGAAGAACGACTCACGAGTGTAGGGTCAAGCCTCGACCGAGTCACCGTCGCCAGGTCTGCAGTTTGCGGCGAGTACGGCCACACGCTCGACGAGGACCTTGCGCATTACCTTGCCGGTCGCGTTCCGCGGCAGGTCCGCCAGGAAATGGTAAGTCCGCGGTCGCTTGAAGTCGGCTAGCCCGCCTCCTCTGCAGAAGTGATCGAGATCGGCTGCAGACAAGCCAATGTGGCTCGGCACAACAAACGCCACGATCGTCTGTCCCCAGTGCTGGTCCGGGATACCGACCACGGCAACATCGCGAATACCGCCATGCGTCAATAGAAATTCCTCGATTTGCTGGGGATGAATGTTTTCGCCACCGGAGATAATCATGTCATCGATCCGACCCTTGATCTCGATGTCGCCGTCGGGATCTAGGACGGCAGCGTCGCTCGTCCGATACCAACCAGCTTCCAGCTTTTCTCGCGTTGAATCGGGGCGACCGAGATACTCTGTGAAGGCGGCATCATTACCCGCAACCGAAACTACCAATTCGCCATCGACACCCGGCGGGAGGACGTCATCGATCGATCCTCCGATCCGTACGACCCGCACTTCGCTGTAGAAACCGGGACACAGCCGCGTGCCGGAAGTCGGCTCGCGCATGAACAGCGAATTCATAGCCTCAGTCGTGCCGTAGATGTTGACCTTGCGTCCCGGAAGCATACGCCTGATACGGTCCAACACCGCGTCGGGTATGACGGCGCCGGCAAAGACCACGCGGTCGAGCGAGGAGAGATCGTCCTCTGCCAGCAGGGCAGCGGTCAAGGCGTCGAGGTGCGTCGGCGTCGCAAACACGCTTGTCAGCCGATGGCGAGCAATGGCAGCCAGCACGTTTCGCGGCTCAAACTCCCGAAAAAGGAAATACACCCCGTTAAAGGCAAGTGCCAAGACAAACACGGCAAAGAATCCGACGACGTGCCACAACGGCATGACGCCGGCGATCCGGTTATGAGGGCCGAAGGTGAGGCCGGCCTGCGTCGCCATGAACAGCACGCGCGGCTCGGCAGCGCGCTGTGGTATCACCACCCCCTTTGGCAGACCCGTTGTGCCCGATGTGTAAAAGATGAAGGCCGGACTATCCGGTGGCGGCTGCAGCGCCGGCAGGTCGCGGTCGGATGTTGTCAGGTCGGCTAGCCGCGCAGTGCCATCGAGCGCGCCCTCTATGGTGAGGGTGGGAGTGTTTGGGCCGATCTCTGCCAGCAAGGACTTTGCCATGGGCAAGCTGGCAGCTAGCACGCACCCCACCATTCCGCCGTCGCGGACGAGGGCGGCGATCTCGCCTGACTTCAGGCGGGGGTTCATCAGTGCCGGAACGATGCCAGCGCGATGCAAGGCCAGGATGGCAATGCAAGCCTCTACTGTGTTCAGCGACACCACAGCGACGCGGTCACCCGTGCGCCAACCCAGGGAGGCTAAACCACCCGCAATTCTTTCCACCCGTGTCACGAGGGCGCGGTAGGTCCATCGGTCGCCGCTTTTGACGTCGGCGATCGCCGGCGCGTTCGGCAATCGAGAGGCCGCCTTGCGCAGAAGCTCAAACACTGTCTGCATGGCCGCGTCACTCCGGAAAGATCACCTGCGGTTTGTCAGCCTTGTTGCCCTGCAGAAAGCTCTTCAGCCTCGGTGGAAAGTGAGGATCGACTACCGACGCCAAGACGTTATCGATTTCCCGCTCGGTGCACTCCTCGATTGGCTGCATCCAGCCTTCGTGAAACCGGGTTTTCGCCATGACCTGCAGGTGCGTCGGCGCGGCGGCGAGGTCTGCGGCAATGCGCTTCACTGCGAACCGGAAACGGTCCGCCGGGTATACTCGGTTCACGATGCCCCAGTCAGCCGCTTCGGCGGCGCCGAGAGTGCGGTTCGTTAGCATCAATTCCATCGCACGCCGAATGCCGACGATGTGCGCTAGGCTGTAACTTGTGGCGGTGTCGTTTGCGATGCCGATAGTGTGCCAAGCACAGACAAAGCGAGCTGTGTCACTGCAGATCGCCATGTCGCTGGCCAATGCGATGCCGAAGCCACCACCAGCGGCAACTCCGTTTACCGCCGCGAGCACCGGCAGTCGCAGCCGAACAATCTTGTGCAGAAGTTGATGCCACCACAGGGCGGCTACACGAAAGTGGTCCCGGATACCGTCGACTTCGCCTTGAAGCGGGATCTCGCGCAAATGAAACCCGGCGCAAAACGCGTCGCCGGCACCCGTAATCATCACGGCACCGATATTGGCGTCGTCCTCCGCGCGGTTAAGTGCGTCAAGCATCTCCTGCATAGCGCGAACGGTCAGGGCATTGCGAACCTTCGGCAGGTTGATCGTGAGAATTCCGACGCCCTCCTCGGCAACGTAGATGACATCCTCGTACATCGCAGGTCCCAGTCCTTACAAGGTATAGCGTATCGTCGAACCAATTCAATTACACATTTGAAATTTCGAATTGTCAATAGAATTCACCCTGGTTCTGCCGCAGAAGAGTTGAGTATTGGAGGGCGGCTCACTGGTCCCCAATTCGCTTTTGGCCGATGACCCATGAGGAAAAGACACCGACATCTCTCGCTGTCGCGCTCCTTTTCTGCGATGCGAGGTGACGCGATTGGCCCAAAACGTCACTTAGTGCGACGCGGCGAAATGTCTGTGAGACGCATTCTGGTGGTTGGAGCCCACGCCGTATTGAAACGCGCACGGCTGCAGCCGGAGAAGTATCATTGGCTCACACAACTTCTCGCCCGCAAACCGTTCAGGGTCGTGGCGGTGGCGCTGGCCAAC
>JBAVYX010000384.1:0-19257 GCA_049588475.1 Silvibacterium sp.
CACCAGGCGCCAAAGCGGAATGCGAAGGTTGCAATCTTTTCGATCCGGCGCATTGTATTTCGCTTCGGGATGGCTGCTGACCGGCCAGGGCGAATCGGTCGTGGCATTGCGCGTGACGATCAAGAGCAGGCAGCGGAGATAATCTGGCGATAGATCGAGGTCCTTGTCGCCAACTACCTTGGGATCGCCCTTCTGTGGTTGATTCATCACTGTCCGTAACTTGTCCCGCAAAGGATCGGCGTTGTAGAGACTCCAAAACCGTTTCAAGAGGTGGCTCTTCTCAAACATCTCCGGCCCGGTTGAAACGTAAAATTCGATCAGCTCAGCCACGGACATGCCGCGGGCCAGTCCGGCAGCCAGGATGGCCCCGGTGCTTGTCCCGCCGATATAGTCGAACCACTCGCCTAATCGAAAGTTCTCGCCTGCGCCGGTTGCTTCTCTGAGCATTTTCTCCATGCTTTCGAGAATGCCGAGCGTGATGAGCCCTCGAATGCCGCCGCCGTCCAGGGAAAGCATTCGGCGGGGGCGATCTTCTTCATACTTCTGACACAGCGATCCCCACAGTTCGGGCCGAATCATTGCCTTGTCTCCTGCTGTATCTTTTTAGCGAGCGCGTCGACTACATCCCTGGCCAGCGTTCCTCACTGTACTCTACTTTCTGCTGCCAATGAGGCTCCCAGTTGCCTTCTCTTCTTTCGCGCGAGAGAATCAATCGGCCAACTCCGCCGGATGCCGCCAGTCGCTTAACTGGGGAGAGTAACAAACGAAGAGGGAACCTGGGTATATGCCGATTCAGGTGTGCTTCATGATCATGCCGTTCGGAAAGAAGTCGACGGGAGCGGAAACCGGTAAGGGTCCTGCCCAGATTGATTTCGACGCCCTGTGGGACAAGGCGCTGCGTCCGATGATTCAGGATGATCTGCATTATCTTCCCATCCGGGCAGACCAGGACGCCGGAGCATTGATTATCAAGGCCATGATCGAGCGGCTGGCGATCTCGGACCTGGTCATTGCCGACCTGACGATTCCTAACGCGAATGTTTATTACGAGGTGGGAGTAAGGCACGCTGCGCAAAAACTGGGCTGCGTACTCATTGCGGCTGACTGGTCGAAACCGCTCTTCGACGTAGCCCAGATGCGGCGGCTGACTTATCCCTTATCGGACGGCACGGTGACCGAGGAGAGCGCCACTGCCATCCGGGAAACCCTGAAAGACGGCATTCGACAGGTCATGAACCACATATCCCCGGTCTATGAGACGCTCCCAGGGTATCCCGTCCTCGTGAATGCCGCTCAACTGGAATCGTTCCGCGATGTAGTAGAGAAGCTGGCCCGGCTGCAGTCGGAAGTGAGCGTAGCCAGGGGATTGCCTGCGAATCTGTCTACGACAGAGGTCAAAAGACTTGTCGATACATATGGAGAGGACGCAGGTGCGGTCCCCAGCGTGGCCCTGGATCTCGCCGGGTTGTTGCGCGATACGCGGCAATGGGCGGCCGCTCTCAAATTCATCGATGGACTTCCTCAACGCATCAGAGAGATGCCTGTCATGCGCGAACAGCGTGCACTGGTGCTGGGAAAAAATGGCCAGATGTTGGAAGCTATCGCTGAACTCGAAACGCTCATTCGCGTCGAAGGGGATAGTTCGGAGCGCAGCGGTCTCCTCGGGGGCCGATACAAGGTGTTATACGAGACTGCCGCCGATGCGCAATCGAAGTCTCTTTATTTGAACAAGGCGATTGGCAGCTACGAGCGCGGCATGATGCTCGACCTGAACGATTATTTCCCTACATGCAATCTTCCTCGCTTGTACCGCGAGCGCAAACAGAGCGACGACGAAGAGAAGGCCGTTACGGCCGCGCGGCTGACCCTGGTGGGCTGCCAGCGCGCGATCAAACGGAATCCCGACGATCCGTGGATTCGTCCGACGCTACTAGGAGCGGCGTTCGATGCGGGGGACGTTTTCACGGCCAGAAAGCTCCTCGACGAATACAACCAGGCCGCAGTTGCGCCTTTTCAGATCCAGTCGACCATCCCCGATTTGCGCCGGTCCCTGTCGCTTTTAGCCGATGCGGAAACATCCTTCAGGCTGGCCTCGATCCTGGCTGAGTTTCAGCGGCTGCTGGACCCGAACGGAACCGTCACCGCCCTGGCGGGCAGGCGTGTTGACGCCCTGGGGACAAAAGATCGGGACCGGCGCTTCCCGCCGGAGAATGAAACCAAAGTCGCGCAGCGCATTCGCAACATGCTGGTGGCTACGGCGAGCACCAGCGTAGTGTCTTCGGCTGCTTGTGGCGCGGATATCCTCGCTCTCGAAAGCGCGGCGGAACTAGGCCTGAGCCGCCGCGTGGTGCTCCCTTTCTCGCGAGCGCGATTTCGCTCCACCTCGGTCACCGATCGCGGCGGCGAGTGGGGCCGTCGCTTCGATACGATTGTGGCAGATCTCGACAAGGAAGACATTATTGGGCTGGACCTCGAGGGCAGCGACGACGAGGCTTACGCCGCCACGAATGTCAGGATACTGGACGAGGCCGCGGCCATGGCCACGAACGCAAATCAGCGTGCCCTGGCAGCGGTCGTCTGGAATGGACTAACCAGGGGTGCATCCGATCTGACCGACGCATTCAGGCGACTCGCAACAGAAAAAAAGCTTGAAACGATCGCAGTTCCGACTTTATGAGCATTTCGGCGGAGTGAATAGCGCCGGGGATCAGAGGGCATCCCTTACAGCTTGTCGCCCCGCTTGGCCTGCTTGCGAAAGAACATTCCCGCCGCAAGAAACAATGCCGAGATCGCCGTCGCCAGCAACCCGCTCCCGAGTTCGCGGTGGTGCAGGCTCAACGCGGCGTCCAGGAACCAGGCCGCGGCGCCAACGAACCATATCCAATATAGATTTCGACCCATTCCGGCCTGATAAGCATCCCGCTTCACGCTCGCCACCTAAAACAATTGTGCTTGACTGCTGCGGTGTTTGACCAGAACCCAAAACCGATATCGGGCCTATTCCACCACACAAATCAGACACTTCAAGTACTCCGTCTCCGGAATCGTCAGCACCACGGGATGATCCGCAGCCGCCCCGCGCCGTTCAAGCAAACGCACCCGACGCCGTGCATCCCCCGCCGCTAAGGCCACGACGGCTGTAAAGTCAGCCAGCGAAACATGGTGCGAACAGGAGCAGGTTACAAGAATTCCGCCTGGACGCAGCATCCTGAACGCACGTAAATTCAGCTCCTTATAGCCGCGCAAAGCTCCCTCAACGGCACGCTTTGATTTGGCGAAGGCCGGCGGATCAAGAACGATCGTGTCGTAGAATGCTCCGGAGTCGCTCCAGTCGCGCAGCAGGTCGAAAGCGTTCGCCTCGACCCAATCTACCTCGGAGTGCTTCAGCAACTCTCGATTGGCTCCGAGATTCCGCTCGGCCACTTCAAGGGCGGATCGCGACACATCAATTCCCGTCACACGCGGGCACGACTGCGCCAGATGCAGTGCGAACCCACCCTGATAGGTACAAACATCGAGCGCCTCGCCATGTGCGTATCTCGCGGCGGCTGCATAGTTCTCGCGCTGATCGAGAAACGCTCCGGTCTTTTGTCCGGCACCGGCGTCGTAATGAAAATTCAGGCCGTTGAACCGGAAAAGGATATGGATCGCGGGATCTCCCCGCGCATAGAGTGGGGGCCCATCCAGGGGCGCGCTCAGTTGCTCGAGCTCTCGGATACGCGCGTCTGGCCGCTCGACGATGGTCGCCGGATCGAGCGCTTCTTGCAGGGTTTTAACGATAACGATGCGAACCGCCTCATTTTCCAGGGCCTTGGCAAGCAGTTGCAGGATGACCAACTCGCCGTACTTGTC
Organism: Silvibacterium sp.; assembly: GCA_049588475.1. Lineage (GTDB taxonomy): Bacteria > Acidobacteriota > Terriglobia > Terriglobales > Acidobacteriaceae > Silvibacterium. The sequence goes on from JBAVYX010000384.1 coordinate 3,853, forward strand.
CACTATGATGCCCGGCAGCGCATCGGCTTCGCTGAACACCAGGCGGCAGGCATTTGTATCGGCGCCGGAAAGAATCTGCTTGCGCCGCGCAATAGCCGCGCGAATCCGTGTGCCGATCAGCTCCAGCCATTCCGCCTCGCTCGCAATCAGCTCGGTTGAAACCAGCCGCAAAGCGATCTCCGAAGCAGGGCTATAAAGCGCCATACCCAGCAAAATCCCGCGCTGGTCCACTACGGGGAGCAACAGCGGAGCATCGTCCGGAACCCCTACCAGATCCGATCGGTAAACCCACACATGCCCGGCTCGCAGCCGGTCGGCAGCTCGGCGGGAGATGACAGCGGCAGGTCCTTGGTCCGCAGCTTTCTTCTCGGACACCTTTGGTCCTGCCTGATCAACAGGCGCGTGAACCCGCTTCTTTGCCGCCTGAAGCCCACTGGAGCGCCGCCGTTTCGGATCGTTACTGGTCATGGGAATGCACCGCAGCCATCTTCGCATAAGCGACAGCGCATATAATGAGATATGGCAACCGCTCACGCCACATCACTGACGGCTGAGGAAAGTCCGGAAATCTTTGCGGATAAATTCCGCAAGCTGCTGGATGTGGTGCGCGCCAATCGTCCCGGCGACGACCTCGATGTCATCCGCAAAGCCTGGGATTTCTGCCTAGAGCACCACAAAGGACAAAAGCGCCTCTCCGGCGAGCCATATGTTCTGCACCCTCTTGAAGTCGCGCTCGTTCTTGCCGAGATGAAGCTCGATTCAACGGCCATCGCCGCCGGGCTTCTACACGATGCGGTCGAAGATACGCCCGTTACCACAGAAGACATCACCGCAAAGTTCGGCGAGCAGGTCGCGCACATCGTCGAAGGCGTCACCAAGATCGATAAAATTCAGTTTGCGAACCGCGAAGACCGGCAGGCGGAAAATGTCCGCAAGATGCTGCTGGCCATGGTCAGCGACGTGCGTGTGGTTCTCATCAAGCTGGCCGACAGGCTGCACAACATGCGCACGCTCGAGCATATGTCGCCGGAAAAGCAGCAGAGCATCGCGCGCGAAACGCTCGACATCTATGCGCCGCTTGCACATCGCCTGGGCATGGGCAAGGTACGCGGCGAGCTCGAGGATCTCTCCTTCCGCTATGTCGATCCATTCACCTACGAGCAGGTCCACGAGGCAGTCGAAGCACGGCGCAAAGAGGGCGAGCAGTTCCTCTCCGGTGTTGAAGGGCTGCTCATCGAGAAGCTGCGTGAAAATAACATCAAGGCGCGCGTTGAGTGGCGCATCAAGCGCCTCTTCAGCATCAACCAGAAGCTGCAGAAATCGAAAATCTCCGTCGATCAGGTTTATGACCTGCTTGCGCTGCGCGTCATTGCTGCCAGCGTGCCGGATTGCTACGCCATCTTCGGCCTCATTCACAGCATCTGGCGGCCTGTTCCAGGACGCATCAAAGATTTCATCGCCATGCCCCGGCCGAATTTGTATCAGTCGCTGCACACAACTGTGATGGGCGAAGGTGGCCACCAATTCGAAGTGCAGATTCGCACCGAGGAAATGCACCGCATCGCCGAAGAGGGTATCGCAGCGCATTGGAAGTATAAGGCCAACGGCTCTCCTATCAGTGCGCGCGACGAACAGCGTCTCGCTTGGGTCCGGCAGCTCGTCGAATGGCAGCGCGAGATGACCGATCCCAACGAGTTCCTCTCGACGCTGAAGATCGACCTCTATCCCGAAGAGGTCTACACCTTCACGCCGAAAGGTAAGGTTGTGGTTCTGCCCAAGGACGCGAGCCCCCTCGACTTCGCCTACTCCATTCACACCGAGGTCGGCAACACCTGCGTGGGCGCCAAGGTGAACGGACGCATCGTTCCGCTGCGTTCGAAGCTGCGCAACGGCGACATCGTCGAAGTGGTTACGCAGAACGGCCATACGCCCAGCCGCGACTGGCTCAGCTTTGTGAAGAGCGCGCGCGCCCGGAACAAGATCAAACACTGGCTGAATGAGCATCAGCGCGAGCGCGCCATTGAAATCGGCCGCAAGCTGCTCGAACGCGAAGCCCGCAAGTACAAGATTGCGCTCTCGAAGTTCGACGAGTCGGACTACGCGCGTATTGCCGCCGACTACAGCGTGGCCACGCCGAACGACTTAATGGCTGCCATCGGTTTCGGTAAGTATTCGGCGCGCCAGGTACTCAATCGCCTTAGTCCCGGCATCGTCAGCCAGCCCGGCTCCGAGCAGGAGCCCTCCAGCGACGGCGGTGTGTCTGACGCGGTAAAGCGCGTCTCTCTGTCGAGCAACGCCGACTCTCTTCAGGTCGAAGGCCAGAACGAGCTGCTCGTCTACCGTGCACGATGTTGCAATCCGATTCGTGGTGAGGAAATCGTCGGCTACGTTACGCGCGGCAAAGGTGTGGCCGTGCACGCGCGCAGCTGTCCCAACGTGCAGAATCTGCTCTACGAGTCCGACCGCCGCGTCTCGGTCGAATGGGCTCGTCCCGCTGAAGAAGCTGCCGGACGTCGTCCAACCTATCCTGTAAAACTGACTATCTTCTGCGATGACCGGACCGGGATGCTCAAGGAGCTGACGGCCATCATCAGCGATGAAAACACGAATATCCGCACCGTCGATTCGGGTCCCGGTCCCAACGACGAGGCCATCGTTGAATTTGTGGTGGAAACCGAAGATGTTCGCCATCTGACGCGGCTGGTGCAGGGCTTGCGCCGTGTCCCCGGTGTCCGCGAAGTGCAAAGATCGCAAAAGCTGTAACGAGCCATACCCCGAGATTTGCCTCACCCGCACTCTTCCAAGCACAATCACTTCATGAGCTCGTCGAAGATCGCCATCTCCACCCAGAACACTCCTGCCGCCATCGGGCCCTACTCACAGGCCATCCGCATCGGCGATCTCATTTACACCTCAGGACAGGTCGCGCTCGATCCCGCCACCGGACAGATCGTTTTCGGAGGCATTGCCGAGCAGACCACGCGGGTGCTCGAAAATCTCAAAGCGGTGCTCGAGGCTGCAGGCACGGACCTGTTTCATGTCGTCAAGACCGTCGTCTTTCTCAAGGACATGAATGATTTCGCCGCCATGAACGCGGCCTACGGCAAATATCTCGCACCCGATGGCACAGTTGCTCCGGCCCGTTCCACGGTTGAAGTCGCGCGGCTTCCCAAGGACGCGCTGGTGGAGATTGAAGTGATCGCGCACCTGTAACGGATTGGATATTAGGCTCATCTAAAGGAACGGGAGAATCTGATGACTGAGACTAAAGTAGAGAAAATTCAAAAGACCGACGCCGAATGGCGAGCGCAGCTCACGCCTGAGCAATACCACATTACCCGGGAGAAGGGCACCGAGCCTGCGTTCACCGGGGCGCTTTATCGGAACCACGACGACGGCATCTATCGTTGCATCGCCTGCGATGCGGAACTTTTCAAGTCGGACGAAAAGTTCGAATCCGGCTCAGGCTGGCCGAGCTTCTGGGAGCCTGTAAGTCCCGACGCCGTCGAAAAACACGAGGACAATAGCTACGGCATGCGCCGGGTTGAAGTCACCTGCGCGCGCTGCGGTGCGCATCTGGGCCACGTTTTTCCGGACGGTCCCAAGCCGACCGGTCTGCGCTATTGCATCAACTCAGCGGCGTTGAATTTTGAAAAAGCGAAGGCCTGAAGTGGCAATTCGCAGCCGCCTGATGAAGGGATTCATCCGCGGCTTGGTCGTTTTTGTTTCTTTGGCGTTGATCTGCATGCCTCGAACCGGCGTGGCAATTGCCTTCCCGGCGCCCTGGTCGGATCCTGTCGCCAGCTCCCGGACCCTCCACATCGGCGGGTCTTCGATCCAGGTCGACTTCGGCCCGGGCACGACTGATCTTCCTCCGGATCGGATCGTGCAATGGGTTGAGAATGCCGCCAAATCCGTCACCGTCTACTACGGCAAATTTCCAGTTCCCAGAGACCGCATTCTCGTCGAGTTTGCGGCGGGCGATCGGGGAGTGGGGCACGGCACAACCTGGGGTGGCGTGGGCGGATTTCCTGCCTTCACCCGAGTTCGGGTGGGCCAGCACACCACCCAGCAAGAACTCGACGACGACTGGTTGATGACGCACGAGCTGATTCACACCGCCTTCCCCAGTATGAACGACGACCAACATTGGATTGAAGAGGGACTATCGGTTTACGTGGAGCCCATCGCGCGGGTGCAAAACGGTCTCCTTCGTCCGGAGAAGATATGGCTCGATATGGCGCGCGATATGCCGCAGGGCAATCCGGGGGCTTCCGACCGCGGCCTCGACCAGACACATACCTGGGGACGAACGTACTGGGGCGGCGCGCAGTTCTGCCTCTTGGCCGATGTCATGATTCGGAAGCAGACCCACAACCAGAAGGGACTTCAGGATGCTCTCCGCGCGATCGTCGCCGCCGGGGGAACGATCGATCAGGACTGGCCCCTCACGAAGGCGTTCGCTGTGGGCGACAAGGCGACCGGCACGCATGTGCTGACAGAACTGTACGAGCAGATGCGCGACACGCCGAAACCTGTGGATCTCGATACGTTGTGGAAGGAGTTGGGCGTCGAGCGAGACGCGGAAGGTGCGCGCCTGGATGACAGCGCGCCGTTTGCGAACATCCGCAAAGCAATCACCGTGACGCCGCGAGGGTGAAGGTAAGCCCAAGACCAGAAAAAAGCCCAGAGGTTTCGACCCCCCGGGCCTTTCTGAATAGCTGGAACTATGCCTTAGCGACTTTGCCGCTCTTGATGCAGCTGGTGCAGACACGCATTCTCTTCGCGCCGCCTTCGACCTTGGCTTTCACCGCGCGAAGGTTCACGCTCCAGCGCCGGCGAGTAACGTTGTGCGCATGCGAAATATTGTTTCCGAACTGCGGGCCTTTGCCGCAGATTTGACAGACATGAGCCATGACAAAACTCCAAACTGAATTGTTCGCGCAGACTGTGGTGTTCGCGCATTCTCACACAGGCATCCTACCGGGGAGAACGCCGGCAACCATAGATGGAAAATCATCTTCGCGCCGAACTCTCATTTTACTCCAATTTAGCCTGGTCTATCAACCTATGGCCGGCTGGACTTGCCGAATAATACGCCGATTGAACTAAACCGTTCAGCGAATATTGCACCAACTGCGTGTTGGTGAAATCAGACCGAAGCATTGACCTTGGCCCTTCCAACCGGTAGAATCAAATGGTTTGGCGATTCTGCCTGTCGCTCTGCCGTATCCCTGTTTTATTCTCTGGTATAGGGACGGCTGGCTCACTCCTGAACGGATTTGAGTTTGAGCGCGCCGCATAAGAGCGAGCATGTATCCGCCCAGCTTAGATTAAGATTCGCGTTCGCCGCAGTGGACGCCGGAGGAAGTATGTACGCGGTCATCCGTACTGGTGGAAAGCAATATCGTGTCGCCCCGGGCGACGTTGTCAAGATTGAAAAAGCCGCCGCTCACGAGAACGGCAGCATTGAGTTCAGCGAAGTGCTCGCAATTTCCGGCGACGCAGGCTCGGTCGCCAAACCCTCTTCGGCGAAGGTGCTCGCCACCGTTCTGAACGAAGGGCGCGCAGCCAAGATACTTGTCTTCCACTACAAGCGGAAGAAGCAGTACAAGAAGCTGCAGGGCCATCGCCAGGATTACACCCAGGTTCGGATCGACTCGATCCAGGTAGACGGAAACACCTACAGCGCGGCGAAGTAGCGCTTATCAACCACGGCTGGCCCCGAGGCCGCCACGAAGGATTGAAGAAATGGCACACAAAAAAGGTCTTGGAAGTTCGAAAAACGGCCGCGACTCAAATGCTCAGCGACTTGGAGTGAAAGCTTTCGGTGGCCAGCTGGTCACGGGCGGCTCCATCATCGTGCGGCAGCGTGGAACACCGCTCAAGCCGGGCCTGAACGTCGGCCGCGGCAGCGACGACACGCTCTTCGCCAAAATCGATGGCCGTGTCAAGTTTGTCGATCGCGGACGCTCAGGCCGCTTCGTCGCCGTTGAGCCCGTCTCGGCATCGCCTGTCGCTGAGTAAACCCAAAACCGCTCAGCTGCGAACATGTTCACGCGCAACGGTGCCCAGTACGAGTTTCACCATCTGGCGTGCCACCGCATGAAGTAAAGCCCAACGAGCGCTACAACGCCCGGTTTGGGATGTATGTCAGCGCCTGCAGCCTGGTTCGCACCCAGTGGCACCGCTTCGATGCCGACAGTTGCCTTGATCCGGTGCTGCCAACCACACCGCATCCAGCCTTCACGGTTAGCGATCTCCCGATGCGGCGCTTGGCAGCCACACCATCCTGCTCGGACCTTACGAACCGATCGAGGGCTTTCGGGTTGCAATTATCAAAGACGGTGGCATGCCGATTGAGCTGATCCAAACCACGCTCACTGATAACGAGATATGGGAACGCGCAAGAAACGATGTGCGTTCTGCCTGAGTTGCTCTTGCACCCTCCAAAAAGCAAAAAGCCCCGAATCGCTCGGGGCTTTGCTTTTCCTGTTCCTGTTCTGCTCAGCTTACGCCGATGGAGTTTTTCGTCAGGACCTTGTCGACAACCTTCTCGACATCCTGAAGGAAGAACGCCCCCGACTGACCCACGGCAACATGCGGCGTGCTGTGGCCCAAAGCGCCGGCAATCTCGTTCCAGCGGATCAGCGACGACGAGACGGGCAGAGTCATGGCTTCGCGTTCCGCTTCCGGCTCTGGCAGCAGGAAGTAAGTCATCCAGCCGGCCAAAACGCCGGTAACAACTACCTGAAGGACGAGATTGATGTTTACGTCCAGGATGGAGCTCCGCGTCGCCACCACGGAGAGAATCAACTCCATCGCGGCCTGCACTCCAAATCCCAGGGCAATTCCGAAGGCCATACTGCGGAAGGAGCGCCCCAGGCGATGAATAAACAGCGCGAGGAAGGCCAGCAGGCAAAGCTGGAGAATGCTCACACAACGCATTACCTGAAACCCTATCGCCATCAGACCCGCACCCACGCCCTTCACCGGGAAGGCAGAGCTGACGGAAATGATTACAGAAATGATCGCGACCCAGCGAAAGGCAAGGAGCCCGAAGCGGCGAATGCCGGGGACGGGTTCTGTAACATGGCAGAAAATTTCCTGAATGACGAAAAAGATCGTGATCGCACTCAGAGTGTAGACCGACCAGTAGGTGTAGAAATACACCGAATACTGGACCGTGTTCTCGATGGAGACAACGCGGTGAAGGTTGAGGATGATCTCCAGGACCACCGCCGAGCCAGCCCGCAGGGCCAAATAAGTCCTCATCGCTGGAAAGCGCTTGGACATCCCTGATTTCAGAAAGAAGACCAGCGCAAGACAGATCAGGACAGGTTCAGCGAACTCCAGGATGTTCATCGAAAGTGCGGTCCATTGCATAACGTTCACCCGACTCAGGCATAAGAATAGCCGGAATCGGAGAACATCTCAATGCAACACTTGACCTTCGACCTACAACCTTCGTCCTTGGACCTACAACCTTTGTATTAAAACCGATTACCGGCCATGAAGTTTGCAGCTTGTGCCGGGCTCGCAGACCGGGGCGGGCATAGCCCCGCTCACAGCCAGGCGGCTCACGGTGAGCGTCTGCGCTTTGGCAGTGTGGCTGAAGGCGATGCCAGCGACTACACCGACCATGGCGAGACAAAGAACGGAAGCGCGAATGATGAGTTTCATAGTTAGTAACTCCGGGGAAGTTTAGCAAAAAATTGTCTAGCAATTCTTTACAATTTAGTGTATCGTTGAACTGCGCTCTAAGTCTAATATTTTCAATTACTATAGAGAATATTAAACAGCATTGTTACCGAGGTCATCACCGATAACTGACCGGTAATCTTCGAGTTGCCTGAATTACCCTCCTAGAGGGCTCCTTTCCACCGCTCCACAGACCCCCCAACGTGTTATAATTAACTCAAGATTCAAGGGCTGAAACCCGTTCGCTTTCAAGCTTTTATTCCTCGTGAACCGTCCCGGGTTCCGGAGCGTTCTCAGGTTTCGCTCACCGGAGTTCCATGCCACTCAAAGAGCTCGATTCAACGACAACCTTAGCCTTCGCTGAGGCCGATCTATCCCCCAACGGCAAGCCGAATGGCAGCTATACCGGCGACAACATTAAAGTCCTTGAAGGACTCGAAGCCGTTCGCCTGCGCCCGGCAATGTATATCGGCTCGACCGGTGAGATGGGGCTGCATCACCTGGTTTACGAAGTTGTCGACAATTCCGTTGACGAGGCATTGGCCGGCTATGCAAGCAAGATCGATGTCGTCATCCACGTCGATAACTCCATAACCGTCGTTGACGACGGCCGCGGCATTCCTGTCGATGAGATGACCTTGGACAACGGCGAGAAGATGCCGGCCGTCCAAGTCGTGCTCACCAAGCTTCATGCAGGCGGAAAATTTGACGCATCCACTTACAAAGTCTCCGGCGGTCTGCACGGAGTGGGTGTCTCCTGCGTTAACGCCTTGAGCGAAGCCTTCGATGTCGAGATCTGGCGCGAGCACACATATGAGCAGGATTACGGGCGTGGCATCCCCACATCGAAGCTGCGCCAGACCGGCACCACAAAACGGCGCGGAACCAAGGTTCACTTTCTGCCCGATCGATCCATCTTCACCGTCACGGAGTACAACTACGACACCTTGGCGCAACGCCTGCGCGAACTCGCCTTCCTGAACAAGGGCCTGGAGATTACGCTTACCGACGAGCGCACCACCGACGCGAAAACCGGGGAGGCCAAGCGTACCGAGTTCAAGTACGCCGGCGGCATCGCCGAGTTCATCAAGCACATCAACCGCGGTAAACAGGTTTTGCACGACAAGCCGATCGTGATGGAGGGGCTGCGCGATGGCGTCGATATGGAGATCGCGCTTCAATACAACGACAGCTATTCAGATACGGTCTTCTGCTTCGCCAACAATATCAACACCGTCGACGGCGGCTCGCATCTGTCGGGATTTAAGACCGCGCTTACCCGCACCATCAACTGGGCCGGCCAGCAGCTCGGCCTCTTCAAAGACGTGAAGGAAAACCTCTCCGGAGACGATGTTCGCGAAGGCCTCGTCGCGGTCATCAGTGTCAAGCTGTCGCAGCCGCAGTTCGAAGGCCAGACTAAGGGCAAGCTGAACTCCGACATCGCCGGCACCGTGCAGGCGCTGGTCAACGAAAAGCTCGGCATGTTCCTTGAGCAGAATCCGCCCGTCGCCAAAAGGATCATCAACAAGGCCATCGAGGCGGCGCGCGCGCGTGAAGCCGCTCGCAAGGCCCGCGACCTTACCCGTCGCAAGGGCGCGCTCGACGGCGGCGGACTACCCGGCAAGCTCGCCGATTGCAGCGAACGCCAGCCCGACCGCTGCGAACTCTATCTCGTCGAGGGCGAGTCCGCAGGCGGAACCGCCAAGCAGGGCCGCGATCGCCGCTTCCAGGCCATCCTCCCGCTCAAAGGCAAAATTCTCAACGTGGAGAAGGCCCGCTATGACAAGATGCTGGGCCACGAAGAAATCCGCGCCATGATTACGGCGCTCGGAGCCGGCATTGGCAAGGATGACTTCGATCCCGCGAAGCTGCGCTACGGCAAGATCATCCTCATGACCGACGCCGATGTCGACGGATCGCATATTCGCACGCTGCTGCTGACCTTCTTCTTCCGCCACATGAATGAGCTCATCAAGCGCGGCCACGTATACATTGCGCAGCCGCCGCTCTACAAGATCAAGAAGGGCAAATTCGAGCAGTACATCAAGGACGATCGCGAGTTCGTCAAGGTGATGGTCAAGCGCGCCTCCGACGGCATGATCGTCCGCTATGGCGAGAACGCCAGCAAGCTCGAGGGTGCCGCACTCACGAAATTCATGGGCCAGCTGAACGAGTATCTGGGATTCTTCGAGAAGGTGAATAAGCGCCTGCGCAACGAAGAGATCACCACGCTACTCGCCCGCCGGGAACTGGTCCGCCGCAGCGATTTTGAAGGCGAGGCGGGCACTCCGCCGACGAAACTCAAGGCTTTGCATGGCGACCTTGAAAAGATACAGAAGAAGCATCAGTTCAAGTCGCTCACTCAACCCCTCTTCGACGAAGAGCACCAGACTTGGTCGCTCAGCTTTGCCGACGCGCAAGGAGCCGTGCGCCGCATCGACTGGACGCTCGCTTCATCACCGGAATATCGCCAGATGATGGCCAAATACGCGCAGATCAAGGACGCGCTCGAGCCACCCTACCTCATCGAGTACGCCTCGAAGACCGCGGCAACACTCGAGCCGGAAGAGGCCGAAAGCGAGACTGCGGTCGAAGTCGAACCGGGCAGGCCCGCGCCCAAGCGCTCCAGCCGCGCGTCACAGGAGCCGGTCGAGAAGCAGACCCCTCAGGATCTTTTCGAACACGTCATTGAGCAGGGTCGTCGCGAGTATCAGGTGCAGCGCTACAAAGGGCTGGGCGAAATGACCTCCACACAGCTGTGGGAAACGACGATGGACCCCGAGCGCCGCACGCTTCTCTCCGTCAAGCTCGAAGACATCGCCGAGACCGAGGCCATCTTCACCACGCTGATGGGCGAAGATGTCGAAGCCCGCCGCAAATTCATTGAAGAGAATGCGCTCGACGTAAAGAATCTGGATATCTAAGGCACACCCTATTCGCAGCGTTCATGGCCCTCTCCAAAAGAGGAGGTACAGGCGTGGTATGGAAGTCTTCTCGCTGAGGTTAAGGCGGTCTACAGGGTTGAAGCAGTTCCACTCTGCTGCGCTATCGATTTGCAGAGCGTCGCGGCGGTTGCCATTCTCATCCGCACCGCGTGTCCGTACCCCCCAGCTCCGCACGTTGACCTTGGCTAGTGCGGTCGCGTTTCTTTTGCTGGCGTCCTTGGAGTTGTATCGGGTCTGGAGATTCCACAAGGGGGCTTATCCAAAGGCGGAAGCCGGTGACCAGGCTACGACGCAGGCGCTGAACACAAACATGAAGACACACCTTTGGGCCAATGCCGGATTCCAGCTTCTGGCCCTGGTCGTCTTCAGTTCTCCCTGCTTGACAAATAGAGTGGGATCTCTGATCTGTCTGCGTGAAGAATCTGGACATTTAGGAGCAAATTCTGCGGAGAACCAGAAGGGCGGCCGCCTTTTTTTCTGCACATGCACCGCCCAGATTGCTGCCCTCCCAATCTGTCATCTGATCACTGCCCTTTCTGATACGTAACCGCTCCCTGAACCAGCACCTGCTCTACGTGACTGGTGTACTCAAAGGGATCGCCGTCGAATACTACGACGTCTGCGTCCTTGCCCTTCGCCAGCGATCCGATTTTATCGTCGATACCCAAAATCTTCGCCGCGGAGATCGTCATCGCCCGCAGAGCCGGCTCCATTCCCAGCCCGTTCGCGGCCGCGATCGCCGTCTCAAACAACAGGACGCGGCTCTTCGGAACATACCCTTCATAGCCGGTCATAATAGCGATGGGAATCCCAGCCTGTTGCAGCAGCTCCGCATTCTCATAGGTCGCGTTCGCCGTCTGCAAATTCTCGAACGGCTGCATGATCGCGCCAACCAGGCACGGCACGCCGGCCTGCCGAATCTTGTCTCGAATGAGATACCCTTCGGTGACCGAGGCCAGCATGTACTTCAGGTGAAACTCGGTGCCGATGCGAATGGCCGTATCGATGTCATCGGCGCGATAGACGTTGAAGATGGCCGGAGTCTTGCCCGATGCCACGCCCGCCAGCGCGGCTAGCTTGGTGTCCAGGGTGGGTCGCTTTGCGGGATCGCTCTTTTCCAGCTTCCACTTATCCCACTTCTCCTGATACTGCATTGCCTGGAGGAGAGCCTCACGAATCATCTCCGCGGTCTTCATGCGTGTCACAGGGGCTTTGTGTTTACTCCCGTAAACTTCTTTGGGCGTATCACCGAGATTGAACACCATGGCTGAGTTTAGCTGCAATGTCAGCTGATCGACGGTACGGAATGGCGAATTCGGGCCGGCTGTTTTGAAGATTCCTGCGATTCCCGCAATCGGATTCCTGGGGCCGGGGGTCACCTGCAGAGTCGTTACGCCATAAGCATTCACATACTGATAGAGCAGATCCTCAGGATTGAGGCTGTCGCGCACATTCACGTCCGCGGTGTTAGGATCCGTCGACTCGTCCTGGTCCTGATCGGCAGGAATGTTGTATGCGCCGGAGACCCCGGTTGAAGTGTAGGCATCGATCAATCCCGGCGTGACATAAGCGCCGTGGATTACCTGATACCCCTTGGGCACCTTGATGTCCGCTCCCGCGCGCACATCTTCAATCTTGCCGTCGCGGATCAACACCAGCCCCGGACCTCCCTGTGGGCCTGCATCCATTGTGTAAAGATGGTCCGCGACCACGGCGTAGTTCTCAGCCCGAGACACGGCCACGACCGCCAACACTGACATGAGCAAAAAGAGTCCGCGTTTCACTGGCCACCACCCCCCTGCGACTGCGGATACCGGCTGATAACGTTGAAGCCGCCTGTCGCATAGCGAAGGTCAACGGGATTGCTGCGGTCGAATACTTTTCCTCCCTCGATCCACGTTTCCAGAACGTGCGTGTATACGCTGAGCGGAGGTCCGCTGAGCACGATGAAATCCGCATCCTTGCCGGGCTCCAGGCTGCCTACGCGGCCCTGAAGATCGAGCATCTCCGCGGGATAGATCGTCAGACCTTTCATGGCCGCGTCCTCACTCATCCCGCCTCGAACGGCCAGCGCGGCTGAGCGCAACAACAGGCGTGAGTTGGTGATGGGATCGTCGGTATTGAAGGCCACCTTCACGCCTGCCTTTTCCAACCTGGCCGGACAGCTGATGCTGAAGTTGATCGTCTCCGGCTTGCCGCCCGGCGCATCGATCATCGTAAAGGTCACGCCGATATGGCGCTTTGCCAACTCGTCAGCGACATCGCACGATTCCGTCCCGTGGTGCACCACCACCCGATAGTGAAATTCGTCTGCCAGTCGAAGCACTGTCATCACGTCATCGGCGCGATGGGTATGGTTATGGACAACACGCTTGCCGTCGAGGATCTGGCCAATCGCCTCCAGGCCAAGGTCGCGATCGGGCGCCTTGGCCGTCTTGTCGTTCGCGGTAACGGCCTTGTTATAAGCGTCCCATTTGGCTTCATAGTCCTGCGCCTTTTCGAAGATGCCGCGCGCCAGGGCAGCCGTCGCCATGCGCGTCATTGGAGCCTGCTCGCGCGAGCCGTAGTTTTTCGGATTCGTCCCGTTCGCCATCTTCATGCCGCCAATCGTGCCCGGAATCAGCATCTGCTCGATGGTCGTCCCGCGCAGCTTCACATAAGCCGTCTGGCCGCCCATCACATTGCCGCTGCCGGGCATGATGTTCGCCGTTGTGATGCCCCCCGCGGTCGCCATCCGAATATTGGGATCGGCCGGATCGATGGCATCGAGCGCGCGCAGTGCCGGCTGGATGGGGCCACTCCCCTCATTTGCATCCTGGGAGTCGGAGACAGTCGGGTTAGGATCGATACCAATGTGTGAATGAGAATCGACAATGCCGGGCATGACGATCTTGCCGGCAGCATCTTTGACTGTTGCACCTGCCGGAATCTCAACTTTGCCCTGTTCGCCGACGGCGACGATCTTGCCGCCCTTGACGACCAGCACGCCATGCTCGATCGGAGGCGACGTGATCGGCAGAATTCTAGCGCCTTCGACCACCAGCACGTTTTCATCGCGGGCCGTCTGTGAACCGGCCGGCGTCGACCGAAACGCTGCTCCCAGACACACTGCCGTCATCAAAACAACTTTCGTTTTCTGCATGTCAATCATCCAGTTTTCGATTGCCCCGCGAGTATACTGCCATTTCACCGGTTTCAATACGCTTCATTTTTTAAGGATGGTTCACGCATCATGCCCGGAACTGCGTCTTCTAAAATCAGGTCCTCCGCGTCCTCGATTGCCATCGACCGTCGAGCCTTCCTCACCATCTCTGCCCGCTTCGGCCTTGCTTCCACACTGTTTCCCGGAGCCCTATACACCTTAGCCGCGCAAGCTCAATCAGCGAGCCCCGCAACAAGTAAGGATCTTCCGAAGATCACGCCTGAGATGATCGACGCAGCTGCCTCGCTCGCCGGAATTACGATCACACCCGATCAAAAAGCGATGATGCTTGATGGCCTCAACGAGCAGCGCTCTGGATACAGCGCAATCCGCAAACTTCACCTGCCTAACGACGTTCCCCCGGCCTACATCTTTGATCCTCTACCGCCGGGCGCCAAAATAAACACCGAGAAGCAGGAGCCTGTCTACAGTAACGCTATTGTGGCGTTGCCGAAGAAACTCGACCACCTGGCCTTCGCGACCATTCCTGAGCTTGCCGATCTCGTCCGCACGAGAAAAGTCTCATCGCTCGACCTCACGCAGATGTACATCGCGCGCCTGCGCAAATACGATCCCTTGCTACACTTCGCCATCACCATCACCGAAGACCGCGCTCTCGCTCAGGCCCGCGAAGCCGACTCGGACATTTCCGCAGGAAAATATCGCGGTCCGCTGCATGGCCTGCCCTGGGGCGCGAAGGACCTGCTTGCCGTGAAGGGCTATCCCACCACCTGGGGAGCAGGTGGATTCGAAAAGCAATCCATCGACGTCGACGCGACTGTTGTCCAGCGTCTCGACGAAGCTGGTGCCGTGCTCATTGTCAAGACCACACTGGGCGCGCTGGCCATGGGCGACAAATGGTTTGGCGGACGCACACGCAATCCCTGGAACCCGAAGCAGGGTTCGAGCGGTTCGTCAGCCGGTTCGGCCGCCGTTACCTCGGCCGGCTGCGTAGCCTTTGCGATAGGCTCGGAGACACTCGGGTCCATCTCATCGCCCTGCACGCGCTGCGGCGTCACTGGCCTTCGTCCCACCTTTGGCTTCGTGCCACGCACCGGCGCCATGGCGCTTAGTTGGACCATGGACAAGCTCGGCCCTATCTGCCGCGCCGTCGAAGACTGCGCCATCGTCCTCACCGCCATCTATGGCCCTGACGGGCACGATCTGGCCACTCGCGACGCGGCCTTCAACTGGAACGTCGACTATGACTGGAAGTCCCTGCGCGTCGGGTACATCGCGAGTGAGTTCGAACCCGATAAACCGCCAGCTCCGCTAGAGAAACAGGCCGAGCCTGCTACTGCCGAAGAAAAGAATAAGCGCAAAGCGCACGAACGAGAGACGGCCGCCTCTCGCGCGCGCCGTGCCTACGACCGCAAATACGATCTGGCGGCGCTCGACAGGCTGCGCTCCATGGGCGTGAATCTAACCCCCGTCACACTACCCGATCTGCCTTACGGCGCGATGACCTCGCTGCTCACTGCCGAAGCCGCCGCTGCCTTCGACGAACTAACCATGACGGGCCGCGACAAGTTGCTTACCGAACAGGGCATTGAAGAC
>JBAVYX010000385.1:0-14025 GCA_049588475.1 Silvibacterium sp.
GGCTTCACCATCGCAGAGACAACGATTCTGGCCTCTGCCGCAGCGGCCGCTTTTGGCGTGTATCCCTGTGCGTAGGTCGAACGCCTGTCAAGGGCGGAGCAAAAATCAGGTCACTGTAGCGGAGCGAAATTAACCAGTAAACGAGTGTGAAATTGCAGGGGTTGTACCGGAGAAGGGCTCCGGAGCTTATCGAAAGAGTTTCGTCTCTGCGGAGGCGGGCTCGTACCGGCAGGTTTTGCTTGCCGGTTGCGGGCGGCATTTGCGGTAGCCTTACTTGGGTGGAGCTGTCGTCGTTCATCTCCCACGATGTGGACGTGGAGGGTAAACCGATCGAGAAGAGGGCAGGTGAGGCGTTTCGAGCCGAGGACTTCGGTCTATCCCCAGAACGGCGAGTTCGATGTCACCCATCGTTGACCCGCGTTCGAACACTTTATCGATTCTATCGTTACCGTACTGTGACCAGTCTTGATGAATTTTGCAAACTCATTCGCAGAGGCATCGCGGCCCCGGATTAGTCTAGCCCGTCCTTCCCGCGTATTCCGCGCCGATCCCGAGCACACTGGTGCCCGGGTCGCCTTCCGATGGCAAACTGCTCGCCACCATTGGTACCACCCGATCCAAGCACCTTGGTGTAGTTTCTACCCAAACATTACAACAGGGGCAAAGCTTTCCGTTGCGCTCCCACACCGCGGCCTTTGCTGCGTCTTCGGCAGAGCAATATGAGAATCTTTCACATGAGCAAATCAAGATACGTTAGCCCGACCAAAGGAAGCAACGGTGTAGAGACAACCGCTCGATGGCGAACATCCGTGAAGCTAGCACGCGTCCAGATAAGGTTCTTTACTGGATGCGGTCATCACCGGACGATGCAAAGTTGAGGCTGGTCGCAATGACCGTGAAATAAAGTGCGGTCCTCTTGCGGGTTGTAACCCCTGGGAATACCCCGATCGGAGAAATGCAATAACCAGCCATGTCACCCCTTCCAGAGGAGGGCATGGCCCATGTTGCTCACGTTCGCGAGATGGCTCTTTCAAGCCGCATTTGAATCACGGGCGATGTTCCAGAAAGGTGGGGATTTGCCAACTTCTAGATTGTGGTCTTCGGATGATCCGGGCATTCTAGCCCTTGCGCATACTTTTCTCCCCCACATTCAACGGCCTGTTCAGGCTGGGCTGGAGCCTTACAAGGGCGCTTCATGGACTGAGGAAACGAAGTAATGAGTTTGAGCCTTACCTGAAACGTGCGGGTTTCTGCGGACCTACCATTGAGAGGGGTCCGCGTTCTGCGTTGCCGACGGGTTTTTCGGCGAAAGCAGAACGCGGAGGCAATGAACCGTGAGAATGGTTGAGCGAACGGTTCGGGGAAAACGTTAGTTGACGACAGGGCCGAAGTTGCAGCCTGCCGGAGCGTTGAGAGTGGTTGTGGGTCCGACCAGGAACGGGTTGGGGGCTGGTCCGGTTTTAGCCTGTACCAATTGGGTCTTCTGGAAGCCTGCGACGCCAAATGGCGAGGCGGAGCTGATCGCGGCCAGGTCTCCGAGGTTATCGAAGGCGATTCCGTTCGGCGCCGCGAGGGTCTGGTTTGTAGCCACGGCCACGCTGCTCAGAGTGATCGCAGGTGTGGGAGAGCTTGTAGAGAAGAGCTGGTTGGGCGTGAACTCTACGATGGTGTTCGGGGCGTTGGCGTTGCTGGACCAGAGATCGCCGTTGGTGTCGAATACGAGAGCCCAAGGTGCCTGGATGGATCCGTTACCGTCGTTGGAGAGAGTGACGCTCGGTGTGAGGGTGAAGCTGCCGGGCATTTTCGGGAGGATGCTGTTGTTGAACTTGAAGATGGTGGTGCCGGCATTGTTGGCGACGTAGAGGTTGCCCATCGTATCGAAGACGATTCCAAGGGGTCCCTGGAAGACCGGGTCGGAAGCGATCGAGACTGTGGGAGAAGCGATGGCTGAGCTCGCGGCCAATTGCTGCGGCGTGAGAACGAAGATGGCATTGCTGCCATTGTCACTGACCCACAGATTTCCATTCGGATCGAAAACGGCCTGCTGCGGGAAGGTGAAGCTCTTCGAGCTAATGGTGACATGGGGTATCGGATTATTGATCGTGCCGAGGGCGTTGAGTTGCGCAGCAGTAAATTCAAACAGCGCGGGAGGGATCGTTCCGCCTGCCGCCATGGTACCGCCATCGATAACCCAGAGGTTGCCAACCGCATCGAAGGTGACGTCCTGCGGTGCTCCGAAAACGGTGCTGTTGATGCTAAGGTGAGGGGCTTGGTCGCTGTTTCCCGTAGTCAACTGTGAAGGGATGAATTCGACTACGTTGGTCCCGTTTGCCACCCAGAGGGCTTTATCGAGGGTGACGGCGGGGGTCGCCGTCGCGGTCTTCAGCATGTTGTTGGTCGGGTTCCGCACCCGACCCCGACAATGATGGCCAGAAAGCCGGCGAGGCCGGCACTGGTAATTGCTGCGCGCGCGTTGACGCCCCGGGCCCTGTCTCGAAACTCAGGCAGCATGGGGAGGTCGGCGGTTATGGGAACCGCCGGAATCTCAACGGTAATCTCTCTGTTTTCGATTTCGGTATTACCGGGCAGGATAAGCGCTGCCTCGGCACTTTTGTTGGTTTCGGTGAAATTCTGGTTGCTCACGGTCTAGTCTCCTCAATCAGGTGATTTCGCCGAGCGCTTTGTTCTCGCATTCACAGTCCCGGCGGGGCAATTGAAAATTACAAAGGCAGACGGCTTAATGACGTTTGAAATGGCTGAAAAATATGTTGGAATGCCGCAGAAACCGTGATTAACCGTTAAGCCCGGCTCTAACTCTTGTAGTTTCAGAGCAGTATCTCGCGAGCGGGCGCTCGACGAGCAGCGCTGGCAGGCGTGAGGGGCTCCGCCTTTTCCCTGTTCTCGGATGCGCTTACGAAAATCTTGGGATCTTGTCGGGGAGGTCCCGCGTGCGAGTAAAGAACGTCCGTCGAATTAGTGTTGTGCGATCTCGGCCCTGTGGCTCTATCCCTCGTTCACGAAGAATGGGATGAGAGTATAAGGGCTGCTCGGAGCATCGCTGAACCCCAGAAGCAAGCAGTCGGCGGTAATGTCTTGGCACAGTTCAGCCCGAGCACATCTGACCACCAAGGCCACGGCGCGCCACTCGATTATGAGGAGTTGAGTTTTTGGTTCAAGCTTGCGGCGGGTCGTAGCTTTGAATCTTCCATTATCGAGGCACGACAACAACCTCGTGATCAATCCGCTCATCCTCAGTTCTCCTTAATTACGTGTGGTAGTGCAGAACCGGTTTATTGGGACGCAAGATTGTTCCGATAGACTGTGATGGCCTTTGATCGCTCATTACCGATATTCGGTTAACAGCTACGACTTCGCGAAGCTCCAGAATTGCTCTATCTTGCCCGTTCTCAATGTATTACGAGATTCTTGCGTCGATCGAACATTGTGGCCCACTTTGGATTATGCGACAAGTGAAAATCGATTAATCATCGGTAAGCGTCTCGTCTTTCCAATTCTCGACAGGAAATAGGCGCATGAATGCCGCAAGCCGAGCTGCTCCTCGTGATACGTGCGAAGCAAAATGTACAGGCCTAGCCCTCTCGCAAGGCCCGCATGGGATCCATCCGGCTGGCGGCCAGGGCAGGCAGATAGCACGCCAGTGTCGCAACCAGGAGCAGCACCACGGAAGCGCTGGCTAAACTCAGCGGATCAGCCGGACTGAGCCCGAACAGCATGCTCGAGAACGCGCGGCCGATCAGCAGAGATAGGGCTAGGCCGATGCAGGTGCCGATGCACACCAGCGTGACACCCTGCCGCAGCACGAGACGCAGAACCGCTGAACGCGACGCGCCCAAAGCCATACGCACCCCGATTTCGCGCTGGCGCCCGCTCACCGAGTAGGCTAGGATGCCGTATAGCCCAACGCTTGCCAACGCCAGGGCGAGCAGTCCGAAGACACCCAGCAGGCCGAGCACGATGCGCGCATTCCACAATACCTGGCTCATGATCTTTGCCCCGGTGCGGACATCGCTGACCTCGACCTTGGGGTCAACATCTCTGATTTCGCGCTGCACCGCTTCGAGCACCAGCGAAGGATTACCCGCGGTTCGCAGATAAAGATTGGAGGCGCCTCCGGGATTCTGGCGCAGCGGGAGATACAGGCAGGGTTGCGGCGCTTCGCCCAGCGTCGTGTAGTTGCTCGTTTTGACCACGCCTACGATCTGGCGCGTAACGGTGTCGCCGGAAAGGCGGATCCGCCTTCCCAAAGCATTGCCATCGGGCCAATATCGTCGCGCTAGATCCTCATTGATGATGACGACAGGAAGCGACCCGTCCTGATCCGCATCCGCAAAGACTATGCCCTGGAGAAGCGAAATGCGCATGGTTTTGAAGTAGTCGACGTCGACAGTATTGATTACGGTACTGAGCGTCTCGGATTTGCGGCGCTGTTCCTGTCCCTCAATCAAAATGGCGCGCGAGGCGCTTGACCAGAACGGCATATTCGATGCCCAGCTCACGGCCTTGACGCCCGGAATTCTCAAGACGCGGCCCTTCACCTCGCGGTGAAAGTCTTTGAGACCCGCCGCATCATACCCCATCTGCTCCGCATTCATCATGAGGACCGCGATGTGCCGGTCGTCGAAGCCGGGATCGATATCGTAGGCGCGCCCGACGGCTCGAAGAAAGAGCGAGGCTGCGATGAGCGATACCAGTGAAAGAGCAACCTGCCCGGTGAGCAGCGTTTTCTGGAATCGCGCGCTGTGGCCGGCGAGTCCCGCAACATGGGTCTCTTCCTTCAGGCTTTCGACCATGCCAGTTTTCGAAGCACGCAGGGAGGGCAAGACGCCAAAGATGAAACCGGTGGCCAGCGACAGGAGCAGGGCAAAGAGGAAAACCGCACCATCCAGCCTGGGCTCGACGAGATTGCGAACAACCTCGGGCGGACGGAAGGACCACAGGAAGCGGCAACCTTCGTAGCCCACGCCGAGTCCGGCGATACCGCCAAAGAAGCCAAGAAGTACGCTCTCGGTCAGAAGCTGGCGGAGCAGGCGTCCACGGCTGGCGCCGATCGCCAGACGAACGGCGATCTCCTGCCGCCTGCTCACCGCGCGTGCCATAAGCAGGTTTGCGACGTTGGAGCAGGCAATCAGCAGCACCAATCCCGCAATCACCAGCAGAACCGTGCTCACAAACGCAATCCCACGCTCGCCGCCGGTGCTGGAGAACAACGCAGTCGTCACCGGCTGCACAGAAACCGTATGGCCAGCATTCGCATCCGGGTACTCCTGCCGTAATGCGGTGGCCAGCGTTTGCAGGCTGGCCTCAGCCCGGCTGCGGCTGATTCCGGGCTTCAGCCTTGCGACCGTCTGGAAAAACGGTTTTCCGCGCTCCCGCAGCACGTCCTGCATCGGACCGGGCAGCACCTGCTGAGCCATGGTGGCTGGAAGCCACACATCGGGCCCGAAGACGGCGCTTACACCGCGGAATCCCTGCGGAGCAACTCCAACGACTGTGAAGGGGATTCCGTTGATCTGGAGAGTTCTACCGATAATATCGGCAGCGCTGTTGAAGCGGATTTTCCAGGCGCTGTAGCTCAGCACGACAACGGGAGAGGTGCCTGGTGCGCTGATCTCTTCGGGAAGGAAAAACCGGCCTTTAGCGGGCGTGAGGCCGAGCGTTTCAAAGTAGTCCTGCGTGACAAGCTGTCCGAAAAATCGTTCGGGCCCTGTGCTCTCGGTCAGGGTCATCACCAGTGGCGGGGTGAATCCGCCAAGTCCGTTGAATACTGCATTGCCGCCCTGATAGTCTTTCAGATTCTGATACGAAATCGGAAGAAGGCCGCCGGACTGCTCCTGTTTTTTCACCTCCGTCGTGTACAGGCAAACCAGCCGGGACGGATCACGAGCCGGCAGCGGATGCAGAAGCAGCGTGTTGACCACTGTGAAGACGGTCGTGGTCGCGCCGATTCCCACCGCCAGCGTCAGAATGGAAAAAAAGGAAAACGCCGGCGCTCTGCTCATGCTGCGCAATCCATATCGCAGATCGCGCAGCAGGTCGGACAACAGATTTCCTGAAGGCAGTGCCGCCGGCGGAGCCGCGTTTTGGCTGAATCTGCGCTCGGAGGAGGGCAGCGCCGCGGCGAGGAGCTCGCTGCCCACTAACTCCTCAAGGACTG
Source organism: Silvibacterium sp. (assembly GCA_049588475.1). Classification (GTDB taxonomy): domain Bacteria; phylum Acidobacteriota; class Terriglobia; order Terriglobales; family Acidobacteriaceae; genus Silvibacterium. The sequence continues at coordinate 6,176 of JBAVYX010000385.1, forward strand.
TCTGGCGCGCATCCGGCTCGCTGCTCCCTGTCGAGAGCAACTCCTCATAGCGATCTTCGAGATGTTGGCTCACCTCCTCGATGATGGCTGCCTCGCGGGTTGGCTCGATCCGAAGGTCCGCCAGCCGCCTGCCGATCTCCTGCTTCCAGTCAGGCATTCTCCACCCCCATGACCCGGCTCATGGCCTCGACAAATCCCTGCCAGCTCTGGCGCTGCCGCGCCAGAACCTTGCGTCCCTCGGCCGTTAAGCTGTAGTAGCGTCTGCGTCGTTGATTCGGCTTCTCGACCCAGCGCCCCTGAACCAGTGCCCGCGCCTCGAGCCGGTACAGCAGGGGATAGAGCGTGGTGACATGGAAGCGCAGGGCTCCGCCTGATCGTGATTCGATCAACTTGCAGATGTCGTATCCATGACGCGCCTGCTGCTCCAGCAGCGACAGAATCAGCAGCTCCGCGCCGCCCTTCTTCCATTCACGATCGGGATTACTCGCCTGTTCCATATGTGTAACTCACATATATATGCCACTCCAACATATGATGTCAAGGCGTACGAAGGTTATGCTCAGGGGCCCGTGACCGAGACTCCAAAGCAGAAGCGGGTTGACTAGGCGGCGGGATGCCACTCAACTTAGCCTCATCACCACCATTCTTCCGTCTGGGTGAAAGCCGCCACCGCTAGCTCTGTGCGCAATGGGCAGAGGATGGTCCGGGACGTCACATATGCGGTCTGAGATGAGGCGTCCAGCTTACGGGAATTTTCTGGTGTCATTCCGTTATTGGCGCATACAAGCGGAGTCGCTCTTCCAGGGGAACCGGTGCCCGTTTTTAGTGCCTCCGGTTGGTTTGTCGGCCAACCTTCCCCTGATATGGAGTGACCCTGTCAATAGGCACAGATTCGTGGGTTTGTTTTTGTTCTTGTGTTTCAAGGACAGGTCAGCGGCAGCCGTGGCAGCTAATGGCGACGCTGTCATGCGGCCAGAGAGGGCTGGTCGGCGGAGCGCATCTGTTTGTCGGATCTTTCGAGGAAAACTGAATCGCCAAACTCGTGGGTGCGATAGTCGTAGGCGTTCAGTTCGCGGTCGATACGGCCAAGGGTTTCATCATCGACAAAAGCGCGCAGCAGCTCGTAATGACTGGTGCCCGGTTCGTGGGTACCGGAGAGAATCGCATCGACGATACGCAACCTGCTGGACGCACCGAGTCTCTGCGTTGCCAATCGCTCACCGGATGGCACGATTCCGTCGAACATTGCAGCCGTGTGTTCCAGTGCTCGGACAACCGTGGTACCGATCGCAATGATGCGTGCGCTTGACGCTTGAGCGTGCTCTATCATCAACGCGGTTGATCGCGGAATCCGGTACGGTTCAGCGAAGGGCAAGAGAGCGTCCAGTTCTGGATCGCCGGTCGATGAGAGTCCAGCTGCATGCGTGATTGTTCCAAACCGGATTTTTCGCGCACTCATGGATGCGAGCGTACTCCAGTCAAGGACAAATCCGGCCGAAGGCGCCTCGAACGCGACTGGCGGCCCGGCAATCGGTGTCCAAGTGTCCCAAACGGCAAGTGGAGTCGGAACGTGGGCGTACTGGATGGGTCGTCCATGCCGTGCTAAACCCTCCCAGATTTCCCGCGGCGAGCCCTCGAAGCGCATCAAAATGAAGCGCGGATGATTCAGCAATCGCACGACAGTCCCCCGTAATGGCCCTAGCTCCAGTCGATCGCCAGGATTCAATGCTGGCGGCTTGGACCGACCCTCCGTGCGCGTGCGGAAGTCACCCTCACCGAAGACGAGAGCAGAAAACTGTCTGATCTCATCCAGTGAGTCACGGCCCGCAAGACGTACTTCAATCGAACGGCCAGTGCGGCGATGCTGTCCGAAAAGACTCGCCGGCAGCGTGGCAGCGGCATTCGCAATCACAACATCGCCTGGACGTAATAGGTTCGCTAACTCGGACCGGACGTGGTGCATGATATTGCCCCGACCGTCAACGACCAGCACCTTTGCGTTCGACCGGCGCTGGACATGGCTGGCGGCTATCATGCAATTGCCTCCTTTGCTATCGCCTCAAAATCCAGGCTACGTCGCGACAGCATGGCAGCGACCGCGTCAGCGAGCTCGCGGGCGGCTACCTCCGGCTGCTTCAATGTTGAGACGTCCGTATCTGGCACGGCAGCGGTGTGCAAAGGCGTGTCCATATCTCCTGGATCGGTTGAGAGAATGCGGACGCCCTCTTGACTGAGTTCTTCGTCCCAGATGCGGCTCAAGTGAAGTAACGCTGCCTTGCTCGCGCCATAAGCTCCCCAACCCGGGTAAGCATTAATGGCGGCGTCGCTCGACACATTTACGACCACCGCTCGGCGACCCTCCCGCGCGGAAGCAGCCAGCGAACCAAGGAGCGCCTTGGTCAGCCGAAAAGGGCCGAGGACGTTCGTCGCCAGCGCGCGCCCAAGGTCTTCGCACTCCGTGTCGGCTAATAACTTCAGGGGTATCGGCCCGAGATCCGATGCATTGTTAATAAGAACATCAAGTCCTCCAAGTGCCCCAACAATCTGCATTGCGATTGGGTGTATATCTTCTTTCCGGGATACGTCACCGACAATGCCGTGTGCGTCCGGCAGCTGCTGTACGACACGTTCCACGCGGTCCCGACGGCGCGCGACGAACGCTACTTTCGCGCCGCGATTCAGCAGCTCGCGGACGAGGGCTAGGCCAAGACCGGAAGTGCCCCCAGTAATAGCTACTCGAACATCAGCAAATGGATTGTGAGAATGGTCGTCTGCCGAGGCGAGCATTGGAGTGGGCGGAGAAGGATCGGAATCTATGGCTGCGTGATTGACTTTCATGAGGAGCCCCCTGTCGAAGAGACTTTAGGGTTTGACATATCCTCAGGCTACAAGTTAAAGTTAACTTTAAGTCAAGCATGAATTCGAGGCTTCCTTCGTGTTCGACCTGCTCACAATCTCGGAGGTTTCGCGGCGGAGCGGCGTTGCTGCGTCGGCGCTCCGGTTCTATGAAGAGCGGCGCCTCATCGAGTCTGAACGTGCGGGCTCAGGTCATCGTCGGTATCCAAGGGCGGTTCTTCGGCGGATCGCATTCATTGTCTTTGCTCAGCGGATGGGCCTGACGCTCCAAGAGGTTGCTGTCGAACTGGCGAAGTTACCGGAGAACCGTGTGCCCGAACGGTCGGATTGGGCGAAACTCTCTTCGAGCTGGACCAAGCGCATTGATGAGCGGATCGCTGAGCTGGAGCGCCTCCGCGCGGGCCTCGCCCGATGCATTGGTTGCGGCTGCTTGTCACTACATGACTGCCAATTTGCCAACCCCGGTGATCGGGCGAGCCGGCTCGGTCCCGGTCCTCGGTATTGGATAGGTGAAAAGTGCACTTCAGAGTAAGTGCTCCGACGCGAAGTTTTCTTAGGATGGTCGCCAAACCTTCCCCTACCCCAAAATCAGTTCAGTGTGCACCGCCGAGACCGAAATCCGGGTTGGGGAAATGTAGGCGATTATCCACTCCGAATCGGCCGCTCGCTGCCTGGGGGAGCGAAAATTGGCGTCGCATCGTGCGATTATCTGGCTTGGCTTACGCCGAAGTTCACTTCGCGTTGTCGGATTCATCTTTTGCCCGTGTCTGTTCCGTAATCAATTCACTTGAGACTTGTCTTCACCATCAGAATAGGATGGTTCAAAGTGCGTAGAGTTCGCAGTGATGTCATGCCGCGCAATACTGGTCATGATGTGGGGGTGCAGTTATCGTCGTGGATAAATTCGTTGTACCAATTCGTCTCCCAGGTCTTACCGCTGTCCGTTGAGAACGCTTGCTCCCACTTTGCTACGACCTGCGAGCCTTTGGGATTTATTGTCCAGGTGTAGCGCACGATAATAGGTATGCCGTTGAAAGTATCGGACCCCTCGAATATTCCTACGTTGCCGTCAAACTTGCCGATCACCGGCGGCTGAATGGTGCCTCCAGAGAATGTATTGTCAACCCAGTAGATACGCCAAAGACCAGTCTTGGGATCATAGGTGCGGACCGTTACTCCAACGAAGTCTTGCCAGTAGCTGGCCTTCCAGTAATCAATATCGCCGATACCTCCGGGCAGAGGACTCCCCTCATCACAGGTGACAAAATCGACCCATTCATGCGATCCCGCGAGGCGCTTTTTCAGACGGTGGTTGGGCATTCTCCATTTCCCGTAAATAAAGTCGAAGTCGTGGGAGCCGTCTCTCACAGCTGCTGACTGCTTCGCGGTGGAGGGTTGATCGGTTTTCGATGCATCTGGATTCTGCGGCGCGAGCCCTGAAAGGGCTGGTATCAGGGAAAGCAAGCTGCAAATCATGACAGAAGCCGGGCAGAGTTTGACGTTCATCCCTTCCACCTTAAACAACACTTATCTCTCAGAATGATCATAGCCTCCATGTTCCGGATCGTACGAACGTCTCCAGTACCCTCAGAGTGCAGTTGCTCATACGCCAAGTGCTCGTTCACGCCTCTGGTCAATCTCTTTCTACCGGTCCCGTTGGATGGTCGCCCATCTCCCCTACTCCAAATTGGGGCTACTTCTGGATTGGCGGTGACTCACTCGGAACCCGCAAAAACCGCAACTCCGAAAGGTAGGGTCGCAATGGAACTCAAGGTACTGTTCACTGAAGATCCTGCATTTGTCTTAAGCAGAGCCGAGGTCTTCCTCTCGTCTCAACCGGTTCTGAATAATCTCGTTCTCACGATCCTGCACGCACGAGTTGCACAAGGAGATTCGGGTCGCTATTGGATCGCCGTTCAAGGAGATGACACATTTGGCGTCGTCCTCCAGTCGCCACTGACGTTTCCAGCGACGTTGACACCCATGGAACCGTCTGCGGCGGTGGCACTCGCTGAAGCGATTGCGGAAGCGGGCGCCGCCCTGCCGGGAATCAGCGGCGAAGCCGCAACCACAGCTAGATTCGCCGGCCAATGGAGCGAGCGCTCGAAATCGGCAGCGACACCGTTTCAGCAGAACCGGATCTATGAACTCTTGGAGATTGGAGAAGCTCCCGACCGCGAAGGCAATTTAAGGCAGGCAAGCGAGAAGGATCGCAGCATGATGATTCTCTGGACCCGGGCGTTCCAGCATGAAATTGGTGAGCCAGCCGACGATACAGAACTTCGTGTGGATCGAGGATTGGCTGCTGGACAATTGTGGCTCTGGGATCGACGCGGAGAAGCGGTCTCAATGGCCGTTACAAGGGAACCGATACAAGGCGTGGTCCGTCTGTCCGGTGTCTACACGCCTCCGGAACACCGCAGGCATGGTTACGCGGAGGTATGCGTTCACGCTCTGTCAAGACAGTTGTATGCAGCAGGGTATCGATGCATCCTCTACACGGATCTGAGTAATTCCACCTCGAATTCCATCTATCAGCGAATTGGGTACCGGGCTGTGTCGGAGGCTCTCCGCTATCGATTCGGGTGATGTTCGAATCTGCTTTGGAGGGCAACGGCCGAGGTGCTAATTTAGTTGGTTCGCAGGCATTTTCACTCTTCTGAGAGGATCGTCGCCCATCCGGAAGTGTGCCGAATCTTCGCCTTTTCGGGTTGTTTTGTATTGTCGAACGGCCCCGATCCGCAAAAAGGAGCTGGACCACTCGGTCCATAATTCGGTGACGCAACCTCATCTTTATGGCCAAGTCGCAAGACCTGAGAACTGATGACTGACAACTGTCTTCTACAGCACATCCTTCAGCGTGACTGCGATCTCCTGCGTCACCTGCCCTCGCTTCACGGTTAAACGAAGAAAAGTTCCTACCGGTCGCGCAAATGCGCTTTCGTCCTGGGTGCCATCCAGAGCCTTACCGTCGATCTTCGTGATCAAGTCGCCAACCTGCAGTCCCACACCTTCTCCGGGACTGCCGGGCAACACCGTCATCACCTTCATCCCGTCATCCTGCGGATTGACAACGATTCCGGCGCGGTTGAAGGGCACCGGTCCCCAGTTTCCGTTCTTCTCGAGATACAGCTTTCCCCGAATCTCGTCGAAGGTGCAGTTGAACTGCCTGAACACGCTCTGACCGAGGTTTGCGTCCGGCTCGCCGTCGTGTGGATCGCCTTGCGAAAGGTTTGCAGCAATATCGTCGACTTCGGCGGCGCCGATCGTCAGCTTGTGGATGTGCGCGTAGTAAGACTCAGGCGCCGGTCCCGCATAACCTCGGCCGGCATAGCCATGGAAACGGGCATGCGTCCACCCTACGAGATCGTTGATCCGCACAAAACCCGGCTCGAATTCGAGTCCGAACTCATTTCCCGTATCCAGTGCAAATTGCCCTTTGAACCCGTCCACGCTGCCTTTGACATATAACAGCCCGCGTGACTTCACGAGCATCGGCACAGCAACTCCGCCGCCGATATAGCTGAATCGCGCGAGGTCGTACATCGTCATGCGGTTGTGCTCGTAGTCGATCTTCACCACAAAACGCTGCAGAAACTCGTACCCCACCACGGCGAACTCCCCCGGGATATCCATCACGACAAAGGGCTGATCATGCATCGTCACGTCGCCTATTTGAAGCGTTTTTACCGTAGCCGGCCGCACGTCCACGGTGCCATTGAGCTTTTCCGCGCCGCCCTGCGGGACGATTCCAACTTCCTTCGCGATACTGGCGCCAATAATGTTGATCGAGCCCGTGTCAAAGAACATCTTGAACGGACCTTTGCCGTTGATCCTGACATCGAACGTCGTTCCGTGTTCTGTCGGTACGGTTACAACACCAGATGCCGGCATCTCGAAGTCGCGGTAGAACCCGATGGCCAGGTCGGCGTCTTCCACCTTTTCCTTAACGTCGATTCTTTCCAGGGTGATCGCGTAGTCTTCGTGTTCGTTTGTGACGTGGCGGATGGAGAAGGGCAGCTTCAATCCGTTCACCACGCGGTAATCGCCGTATCGTTTCGCTGCGTCACCCCACTGCTCGCGATCCAGCAGGTGGGTCGACGCGTTGATCCACAGCACTACTGACTCGCCGTCAGCCGGCGTGATTCGCACGCGATCGAAGAAAACGCCGTTTTCGATAACCGGCGAGTCGACGTGTACCGCCGCACCATCAAAACCCGGGCGCCAATAACCGCGCCGATAAAGATACGCATCGGTCACGGCGTCATTGTCATCGTGGGCGCCAGAGTGCACGGCAAGATCACCTTGCTGGTTCAAAGTCCAGATGTCGTCTCGATGCACGCCCTGGCCAATCCGCACGTTCGCAGTTGGGAACTCGGCCTTGAATGCATAGGATCCGGTCTTCAGGTCCTCGCCCAAGGTGAGCTGGCCGGTAAAGCCGTTCTCCATCATCTGCCCGTGTTCGACGATCTCGGCCACGCGATCCAAGGCCGCTCCACCGCTAGCCAGGCGCATCTGCTTCAGAACGGCGGCGGCGTCAGACCCAGCCTGTGCCAGCAGGGAGGTGGACAGCCACCAGCAAGCGATGCAGGTGAACACGAAGAGGCGCATCCGGTTCCTCGATGTGGTGAACAGTGAATAGTGAACAGTGTACAAGGATCAATAGTCAGCGGACAGGGATCAGGGCACGGCATACACTGGAATCACCATAAGAAAATGCAAAAACTGAGAACTGCGAACTTTGAACTGTTTTCAAATGTAGAAGCTGGTTTTTCTGGAATCCCCCTCTGATAGGGCTCATTGATAGCGTTCTGAGCATATTGTCGCCAAACCGTCCCCTACTCCAATTAGTTCTGGATCGGCGGTCAGAACGAAGCCGCAGGCGCCGCGGCCGCTGCGGTGGTGGCTGTCGAGTAGTTTTGAGGCCGGGATAGGGTGTGAGTCACAGGAGGTACCACACTGTGACCCACTTACGCCAACGGATGCTGGAGGAA
>JBAVYX010000386.1:0-1883 GCA_049588475.1 Silvibacterium sp.
CCTCGAGCCTGTGACCCTCCACTTCTTTCGGTGCGCCCCAGCCTTTTGGGGCACGCAGCACGATCATCGGCCAGCGCGGCCGGCTCGCCACGCCCGTGCTTCGGCACTCCTGTTGGTGCGCGTGGATCTCCTTTATGCAATGTTCCACAGTGGCCGCCATCGCCTGGTGCATCGTCTCAGGGTCGGAGCCTTCGACGAAATGCGGGGTCCATCCATAACCGCGCATCAGGTCTTCGAGTTCCTCGTGCGAAATGCGCGCCAGCAGCGTGGGATTGTTGATCTTGTAGCCGTTCAGGTGAAGAATCGGCAGAACCGCGCCATCGCGAATGGGGTTCAGGAACTTATTGATATGCCATGAAGTTGCCAACGGGCCCGTCTCCGATTCGCCATCCCCGACGACCGCTGCGACGATCAGGTCAGGATTGTCGTATGCGGCGCCGCAGGCGTGAGACAGGACATACCCTAGCTCGCCCCCTTCGTGGATCGAGCCGGGAGTCTCCGGCGTGCAGTGGCTGCCGATGCCGCCCGGAAATGAGAACTGCTTGAAGAACTCCCGCAGGCCACGCTCGTCTTCGCTCTTATCGGTATAAATCTCGGAGTACGTCCCTTCCAGATAGCACGGTCCCAGAACGCCTGGCGCGCCATGCCCGGGACCGGCCAGGAAGATCATGTCCTTGTCAAGCTTCTTGATCAGCCGGCTCAGGTGGATGTAAATGAATGCCAAGCCGGGACTGGATCCCCAATGGCCGAGCAGGCGGTTCTTGATGTGTTCCGGCTTGAGGGGCTCCTTCAACAGAGGGTTCTCCAGCAGATAGATCATCCCGAGCGCCAGGTATTTGCATGCTCTCCAGTAGGCGTCGGTTTTTCTGAGTTCCTCCGAACTCAGCGGCGATCCCTGAATCGTAGATCTCGCTTGTCCGTAAGCGCTCAGCGAGGTGGTTGACGGTACTTCTGCTTCTAAGACAGGTGTCATTTCATACGCTCCTTGTTTCCCGCACTGAACCCGGAATACTTTCTTGTTTGGTCGCTCGGTGGATGGTTCTTGCTCCTTGCAGGTGGCGAAGCCGCTGATTCAAGTGCAAGACAGAGGCCATTCGTAAGCCTTTGAAACCAGAACGAACGACCAACCCCAGGCGTGTCAAGATCATGGCACATGACAAGCGAGTGTCTCCGATGTCAGCGAGCGAGCTCATGTCTTCACGGTCATGGGCCCAAGTAGTCGTCAGCGCACACGTGTCTCCCTGAATGGGTGTCAATTGGCTGACACTTGTCTGGTTGGTAGACACCGCGGCGCTGACAGGATTGAAAAGAACGTGGGATTAATCCGCGGACGTTTCAATGGACTCAGCCACTTTGCGTGACTGTCCGTATGGGGAAATAGTGGCGCTTAGTTTGCTTCGGAAGTAAGCGGCAACCACCCACGGGGGTCCGATATGCGAATACCTATCACTTCCAATTCCTCGATCGCGACGAACAACGAGCCCGCTATGGGCTCGGCCTCATCGCCCGCAATGGATTCGGCGCAAAAGTGTGTTGAATCTGACCGCGAGCAACATGTGAAAAGCGATTCCATCAGCGGCCACGCCGCGCATGAGCAGCGGAGCAAAGCAATTACGCCAATTCAGCGGGTTGAGATTGTAGGCGTCGGTAGCGATGGAGAGCGTTACCTTGTGCATGTGGCGGATCTTACTGACATGGATTCGTGCCGAAAGTTCGAAGCCGTCCTGGACTACTGCCTTGATAGGACGAGCGAGAAACCTGATTCTCCGCATGAAGAGTTGCGTGAGCTTCTGGACTTCAGCATTGATCTTGAGCATATGTTGGCAAATGGAGAGCCGGTTCAGCAGGATCGACCCAAAGGAACCCTGCTCAACTTTGAGCTG
>JBAVYX010000387.1:0-9673 GCA_049588475.1 Silvibacterium sp.
GCCCAACGGAACATTATGAGAACGCAAAACAGGATTTAGCTCAGCGAAAATTTTCCGAAGCTGCAAGTGAAGTCAATGCTGCTCTGCATGAGAACCCGTCCATGGTTCCGGCCCTTGTGCTCAAAGCCCGATTGGCTACCTTTGCGCAGCGTCCGGATATTGCAAAAAGCTGTCTCATTACCGCCATTACGGTCGATCCAACATCCGAAGAGGCGCAGTTCTATCTCGGGCTGCTTTTCTACATGCAAAACGATTTTAAGTCGGCAATCTCGCCGCTTCAGGCTGCCCAAAAACTTTCTCCCAATCTTCCTCTGCCTGTGTTCTATCTCGCGATGACCTACGAAGCTCTGGGAGATGAAACCAATGCTTTAGAACTCTACCAGCGGGCAGAGAGCCTCTCTCCGCAGAGATCACCGCAGAGTGCGGAGATTTTTGTTGCCTACGGAAGGTTTCTGATTTCACTAGGCCGGACCCAGGATGGTATTGAAAAAGAGCAACGCGCTATCGAGATCGATCCGAAGTCCCGCGATGCGCACTATGAATTAGCGAGGGGACTAGACCATAGTGGCGACTTCAAGAATGCCGCACTTGAGGGAGAGCTGGCATTGACTCTACCGGAGTCCAAATCCAGCGATGCCGAGATTCATTATTTCCTGACCAGCGCGTACAGGAAGTTAAAAGAACCTGGTTTGGCAAAGGCACATTTGGAGAAATTCCTGGCTGCCACAAATACAACACACAAGTGAGTTGTATTTGTCACGATCTGCTCCTAACGCCGCTGTTCCCGAGCAGATTAATGCGCGGCCGCCTCGCCTAGAAGATGGCAAGCCACCACATCCGTGTTGTGTGGCGAACCTGCCATCGTATTCAGGCGCAGCAGGAATTCGAAATGGCTCAGCGCCCCCGGACGGGGCTCTCCGCACTGATCAAGAGCCCTGGTGAAGCGTGGCAGGTCGGTCACGAAGCGTCCCGCCGCCTGCGTGCCTTCCGCATCCACTCCTGCAAGAAGCAACACCTGGCCGTTCTGATCCAGATTCTGCACCAGCGCGACAATCGCGTACGACTCCCCCGTCCCACCACCCATTGCCGTTGGCAGATACTCTGTCATCTCATGTGCGCGGGGGTGATAATTATGGATGATCTCCTGCCTGGCGTCTTTGTTGAAGACAAAGCGAAAATCCAGCTGATCGCTGAGGAGCGCCGTCCAGGGATTTGAGCGAGGGCTGCCAAGAAAGACAAAATTATCATCTGTATGCAGGTCTGGCATGCGTAGATCGCGCGCCGAGTCTACTCGCAGCTTTTTCGCCAAGCTCTGTCCCAGTGCTGCAATCTCCACAGTGATCGGAGGATCTACTGCTGCCGAGATTTCATCGTGAAGAATCACATTACAGGCGCGGGTTACTTCGGGTGACATCGTATTCCGATCGGGCAGATACTGCTGGTTTGCATAATCAGAAGCCGAAATTCGATGTCCTGTGAGAACCTGAACTTCGACCATCGCCGGATCGCTGAAAACGATATGAGTGAGACGCTGGGAATTAATGAAAACCCACCAGGGCGAGCTGGCCAGGAGAGGATTGGGGGTTAATGCATTGTAGCGCCCAATCCATAGCCCCCCAGCAAACAGCCCAACAGCACATAGAATTGCAAGCGCAGCAATCAACCAGAATCCCCGCCGTGAACTCTGGTGCCCCACTTTCTCACTGGCAACAGAAGCCGCAATCTCGCTCGGTTCCAGTTCGGTTCCGTCCGCTGTCCGTGGCAGGTGTGACGAACCTTCCACCCCTGCTGCCGGTGTTCCGTTCCCAGACTGCCGATTCTCATGTGTGATGGCAGGAACGTAGGATCCCAGAGGAAGCGTAATCCGCAATCCCGAAGTCGCTCCGTATTGTCCATAGTGCTGCAGCAACCGCTTGCGCACGTCACTGGCCGTAACCCGAACAATCGCATCTTCGCTTGTATCGTATGTTGGCGATCTGCCGAACAGCTCCACCCCAATCACCCGCTCTTTGAGGCTGTCTAAATGGCCTTCGATTGCCTGTTCTACGATATAGCGGAGAAATTGCGCGCTACGGTGACTCCCCTTGAAGGCAGCCCCTTCCGTAATTTCCGCGAGGTGCTTTCGCACGGCGGCAGCGTCTTTCTCCGTCTCTGCAATTTTGGCCCGAATCGGCCGTTCTTCGGCTGAAAACGAAGTGTGCATAGGCATGGCAGGAAACCAAATGGTAGCACTCTTCGCTTCCTGCCGCCTTCGGTCCGGACTCGCCCCGCCGTCTTGGCTCGACCGCACGCAGAGCTCTTCCCCCGCGTAGCTACGGTTAGGGCCCCACGCTCACAGCAAGTGAGCTGCTTTCAACGAATTGTGGGGGCGTTACGATCCCGCCTAACGTTGCCATTCCTGCCTCGAGCCTTTACTGTGGTTTCTTCGCCACTCGGGTAAGGCGACTCGAGGTTCCATCAAAACTCACCCTCGGGGTGGAAGGTTCGGTCTGCGTGAACGCAACACCCGATTCGTACTGGCAATTTCGGTCCGGCGAGAACTCATCGTTACCGTATCCCGGCACTCTGGCGTCAGCCGGATCATATCGCAGTTCCAAAAAGTGTAATAACGCTGGCCCCCGGCAGGCTGGCTTCTTAACAGTCTGCCTTCTTTTTTGTGCCTGCCAGTGCTCCTTGGCCCCGCATCGGTTGATCGCGCAGCAACCGCAGCCGGCTCTCTACCGCCAGTCCCAGGCCTCGACTGAACGGCGGCTTGATGACCTGCTGCGCCGCATGAGCTTAGAGGAGAAGGTCCGGCAGCTTGACATGTATTCCGGCGCGACCAATATCATGAGCGCCCACACCGACTCCACCCACGCAGCACGTGACGCCGCGTTTCTCCCCGAAAAGGCGCAGCAGCTCTGGGGCGCCCTCGGCGTCGGTTCGATCCACGACCTCAATCCCACCCCCGAACAGTACAACGCAATCCAGAAATGGGTTATCGCGCACAATCACCTCGGTATTCCCGCCCTCTTCATCGAAGAAGGTCTGCACAGCTTCGACACGGGAACCGTTTTTCCCGCCCCTATCGGTCTTGCTGCTACCTGGGATCCGAACATCGCGCAGCAGACCGCCGCGGTCATCGCATCCGAGGCGCGCGCCACAGGCGTGGCCATGATCCTCGCTCCCGTGCTCGACCTGGCCCGTGATCCGCGCTGGGGCCGTGTCGAAGAAGACTATGGCGAAGACCCGTACCTCAGCGGCCAGATGGGCCTCGCCTGGGTCCGCGGAGCTCAGGGCGAATCCCTTGACACGGATCACTCCGTCGTTGCCGAACCCAAGCATTTTGCTGCCCACGGCTCCCCCGAAGGTGGCACCAATACCTCGCCGGTTCACCTGGGAGAACGCGAGCTGCGCAGCGTTATGCTCAAGCCCTTCGAGCCGGCCATTCGCCAGGGACACGCCATGGCTGTCATGGCCGCCTACCATGAAATCGACGGCATCCCCGTTACTGCCGATCCCTTTCTGCTGAAAACCATTCTGCGCCAGGAGTGGGGCTTCCAAGGCTTTGTCCTTTCCGATCTTGGAGCCATCAAACGACTCTATGAAGTCCACCGTGTCGCCGGCACCCCTCAGGCAGCCGCCTGCATGGCTATCCGCTCCGGCGTCGATATGCAGTTCTACGATTTCGATCATGAAGTCTTTCAGAAGGCTCTGATCGACTGCGTGCACCAAGGCACCCTCTCTGAATCGGATGTGGACCGTGCCGCTCGCTCTGTACTGCGTGTGAAATTCGACCTCGGTCTCTTCGATCGCCCTCTGGTAAATCCTGCCCTGAACTCCTCCGTCTACCGCTCACCGCAGCGCCTCGCCGTCTCGCAGCATTCTGCGCTTGAATCGATGACCCTGCTGAAGAACGAGAACCACCTGCTCCCGCTTGCAAAATCTCTGCGCAGCCTCGCTGTCATCGGTCCCAACGGTGATGTCGCGCGCTACGGCGACTACGAACGGGAAGCGAATGGCAAACACATCAGCATCTTGCAAGGCACCCGCACATTGCTCCCCGGCGCCGCTGTCACCTTCAATGACGGCAAAGATATAGCGTCTGCTGTCGCTGCAGCCCGGAGCGCCGACGTGGTCATTATGGCCCTCGGAGAAAACCTTGGCATCTCCGGCGAAGGCTTCGACCGCTCCTGCCTCGACCTTCCCGGCAATCAGGAACAGCTCCTCGAAGCGGTCGCCGCCACCGGCAAACCCGTAGTGCTGGTCCTCGAAAACGGCCGCCCCCTCACCATCCCCTGGGCAAAGCAGAACATTCCCGCCATCCTGGAAGCCTGGTATCCCGGCGAGTTCGGCGGCAGTGCCATCGCCGCCACCCTCTTCGGCGACAACAACCCCGCGGGGCGGCTGACCATCACTTTCCCGCTCAGTGTCGCTCAGCTTCCCGATTACTACAACGCTGATCCCTCGCGAGTTCGAAAATACATCGAGAGCAGCGGCGAGCCACTTTTCTCCTTCGGATACGGCCTCAGCTATACCAGTTTTCGCTACGACCATCTTTCCGTTCAGCCTCCTCCGCCCGGCAGCCACCAGGACATTAAGGTAACCGTAGATGTTACAAATACCGGCGACCGCGAGGGCGATGAAGTGGCCCAGCTTTATCTCCGGGAAAACGTCAGCAGTGTCGAGACTCCGGAGCGTGCCCTGAAGGGTTTCTCTCGCATTCACCTGAAACGGGGCGAGACAAGAACAGTAACCTTTCGCATTCCCGAGGACCAGCTGGCGGTCTGGAATACAGAGCGGAAATGGGCCGTCGAGCCCGGCGAATATACCGTGTGGGCGGGCGAATCGTCCGAAGCAACTCTGCATGCCTGCTTCTATCTGCAACCTTGAACTCCCGGTGATCCGGGAGCCGATCTCTACAACAGGTGAGAAACAGAATGAACAAGGCAAGAAACCTGATTTTGCTGGGCATGCTCGATTGCGCAGTTCTTACTGCGGCACAAAGCGCGAAAGAACCCGTGGACTATGTCTCCCCGAACATCGGAGGCATCGGTCAGTTGTTGACGGCCACCATTCCTTATGTCCAGTATCCGCATGGCATGGCGCGGCTTTATCCCGTCCCCACTCCCGGAATCACCGACCGCTATCTCGCCGACAAAATCTACGGATTCCCCGCCGGCCCCGCGCTCCTGATGGCTTCCGTCGGTCCGGAAGCCGCGAAGCCCGAGGCCTATGCCTCCGACTTCGATCACGACTTCGAAACCGCGACTCCCTACTACTACGAGGCTGATCTTCAGACCTGGAGGATCCGCGCTGAAGCCACCGCCACACGCGAAGCTGCCTACTATCGCTTCACCTTCCCCGCCAGTGAACATGGCCACCTCGTGCTCAGCCTCCATGAGAACGCCGAAATCACCGTGCTCGGACCGACCGCCGTCGAGGGCAGCGAGCAGGTCGCCGGCACCGTCGCCCCACTGGATCACGCCAGCGGAGAAACCCGTCAGTATTTCTATATCGAGTTCTCCCGCCCGCCAGATTCGTGGAAAATCTGGCAGAACGCCGCGATCGGCCATGATTCCCGGGTCAGCGGCGACAATATCGGATTTGTAACCGATATGGCTACTAAATCCGGAGAGAAGCTGGAGGTGCGCGTCGGCATCTCCTACATCGGTGCGAATCAGGCTCGCCGCAACCTCGAGCGCGAGGTTCCCGGCTGGACTTTCGATCAGGTCAGGCAGCAGGCCCGAGACGTCTGGAATCGCGTGCTCGGCGCCGTCGACACCGTCGGAGGCACGGAGCGCCAGCGCACCATCTTCTATACCGCTCTCTATCGCTCCTTGGGACGCATGACTGACATCACCGAAGACGGCCAGTACTTCAGCGGATACGACCATAAAGTTCACCCAGCCGACGGACACGACTTCTACATCGACGACGGCCTCTGGGATACCTACCGTTCCCTCCATCCGCTGCAAACGCTGCTCGATGCTCGCGGCCAGGAAGACATGGTTCGCTCCTATATCCGCATGTATCAGCAGAGCGGCTGGATGCCATCCTTTCCCTCCGTAGCCGGAGAGCAGGCTGTGATGATCGGTCACCACGCCGCCGAATTTATCCTTGACCTTTACGAGAAGGGCTACCGTGACTTCGATGTTCAGCAGGCTTATGACGGTATCCGCAAGAATGCCAACCAGACCACGCTGCTCCCGTGGAGCCGGGCTCCGCTAACCTCTCTCGATCGGATCTATTTCGACAAGGGATTCTTCCCGGCGCTCTCTCCCGGGCAGGAAGAATCCGTCCCCGAGGTCACGCCTGAGCGCCGCCAGGCGGTCTCCGTTACGATTGAAAACAGCTACGACGACTGGTGTGTTGCCCAACTCGCCAAAGCTCTCGGCCGCCAGCAGGACGCGGCATATTTCATCAAGCTCGCCCACAATTACCAGAACGTCTTTAATCCCGCCACCGGCTTCATGGCTCCGAAGAGCGCTGACGGCAACTGGATCGAGCCCTTCGATCCGAAACTCGGCGGCGGTCAAGGGGGCCGCGATTACTTCACTGAAGTCGATTCCTGGCTCTACACCTTCGGCGTCCAGTACGACGTCGCCGGTCTCATCCGCGCCTTCGGCAGTCGCGATGCCTTCAACCACAAACTCGACCACCTCTTCGTCGAGCAGTACGGCACTTCCAAATACCAGTTCCTCGGCCAGTTTCCCGATGCCACCGGGCTCGTCGGCCTCTACGCGCAAGGCAACGAGCCCAGTTTCCATATTCCCTATCTGTACGATTTCTCCGGCCAGCCGTGGAAAACGCAGCGCCGCGTCCGTCAGTTGATGGATGTCTGGTACACCGACGGACCTCTCGGCATTCCCGGCGACGATGATGGCGGCGAGACCTCTTCCTGGTATGTCTTCAGCGCCATGGGCTTCTATCCCGTCTGCCCTGGTAGCCCTGTCTACGAAATCGGCAGCCCTGTCTTTGCGAAAACCACGATCCGCATGGGTAACGGGAAGGAGTTCACCATCATCGCCCATAACGTCTCCGCGCAAAACAAATACATCCAGTCCGCCACGCTGAACGGACAGCGGCTCGACAAGCCATGGTTTCACCACGCTGACATTGCCGACGGCGGCAACCTGACCCTCGAAATGGGCCCTGCGCCGAATCCTCTGTGGGGCAGCGCTCCTGAGGACGCGCCGCCTTCCATGTCGGCCGGCAACGCTGACGGATTGTCCAGACCAACACGGTCCGCCGAATGACCATCACGACGAACCTTTGCCTCGCAGCCGGATTCCTCGTTTCCCTCGGCGCAGGTGACCTGTCCGCCACCTCCACTGCCTGGCAGAACGGTCGATTCCACCTCGATGTTCCTGGCGTGCTCCACCGCTCCGACATTTTACTCAGCCGCCTCAACACTCAGGCTGCGGAAGCGATGGCCCTCGGTAATGGCCGCCTTGGCGTCGTGGTCTGGGCAGCTGATGGATTCACCGCGCAGCTTAACCGCGCCGACACCCTGCCCGACCGCCTTCACCCGGAGAGGTTGTCATCCCCTATTCGGATCAGAAATATCAAAGCCAAAGTTCAAGCGGCCAGGTCGCCGCGGTGACCGCGGCCGGCATTCCAAACTTGGCAAAGTCGCTTATGGTTCCCGAAAAACCTGTTCCGCCGAACCAGCCATGCAGTTTTTCGCTCCGTAGGCAAAGAAAAACAATCCCAAAACGAAACGAGCTAAGGCAAGCGAGTATTCCTTCCGCGTATTCACTAATTTGCGAAGCATGAATCCTCTTGGTATTGCCTTTAGGCTCTGCCGCGAAGGCACTCATCGCCCTTTGCGCGGAATGAATTCCTGGATCACATCGGCAACGATAGTCCCTCCGGCTTCGACAAGGGCAACGCCGAACACCGTCGCCGTCCCTCGATCCCTGTCCGGATAGTAGGTGTTCGCAATCGCGCCCGAAGACAGGTACCCTCCCACGCTGGAGAAGTTCGGCTGCCAGTGCCCGTTGTCACCCTTGGCGACAAACGGGCCCGACAGCGCATGCAGCACGCGCGATTTCTTCGAGCCGGTGCCCTGATAAAAATACCTTGGATCCTGATGTAGCACCGTGGGTAACACAGCCCCGCCGATCATGATGTCTGTAAAGCCATTCGCATAATTGGAGCCGAAACGCTGCGCATAACCTTGGACACCCTGTCCATACCGCGGGCTGTCGTTCGCCTGCTTGACTCCCGCGAGGAAAGCGTCTGCGCCGAAGGAAAATGGATCGATTGACGTACGGAAGGCAAGCTTGAACTTCAGCTTCGGGTTCAGCGGCACAGGGTGGGGATCGTAGACCGCATAGAATATGGGCAGAACGCCGAAGGCGCGCTGTTTTGTCTCTAAATCTACCTGTTGCGTCGCGATCTCATCGGTTGAGACGACAGCCCGCACCGTAAGCGTATCAGTCACCGCGAGCGTAATGCCGGTCACCTCCAGGTACTGGCCAGGCGTAAGCGTGACGCTGGGCAAGCTCCAGTCTCCAAAGCCCTTGTCGCTCACGCTGAGCCGATACGAAGTCCCTGGCCTCACACCGGTAATCTGAAAGAAGCCGTAGTCGTTTGTCTGAGCCGTATAACGATCGCTCGGCGCAATGCCTTGAAGGACCACGGTAGCGTTAGGAATCGTGCCGCCGTTGGTGTCCATCGTCGTGCCGATGATTGTTCCGGGCTGCGGCGCTGGCGCAGAGACACCCTGTGCCTCCGCTACCCCTCGAACCACCGCGTAGACCAATAGGAACAACCGAAGATAAGGCAGCAGTCGGTTGCGCACCATACTCAACGTCAGATGCCCGTGCAGGCGTAGAGATTCGCGGAATTTGCGGATCAGCCGCTGCCAACCCGCTTCTTATTGTCGGAGCGAAGAACGACGGCAAATCCCTCGGGTTGGGTGCCGTCCGATATCCATTTGGAACACAACGCCCTCCTCGAGGAGGGCGAATCCTCGGAGCCGGTCCGGGAATCTCATAGTACGGCTCGATGAGGAGGGAAGCATGCTTCTGACCCTGTTAGCCGGTGGGATTGTCCTTTTATGCGCGGCCTTTGGATTGTGGCGCAAGCGAGCGCGCGACGAACAGCGTGAGATGGAGCAGCACTGCATTACTGCTGAGGAACTGCACGAGCTTCAATTCTCCCAGCATGATCTGCTGCTCTACGATGTGCGTCTGCCGCTCGATCTTTTGACGGAATCGGAGATCATCCCTGGCGCGCAACGCTTTTCTCCTAGAGAAATAATGGAAAATCCCTCGCTGGTCTCGAAAAACCGGGATGTCGTCGTGTACTGCACCTGTCCGAGCGAGGAAAGCAGCCGGGAGGTCCTGCACCGGGCTTTGGCCTTGGGCTTCAATCAAGTGAAGTTGCTCAAGGGCGGCCTGACTGCCTGGAAGGCCAAAGGCTATCCTGTCCAGCCCTACAAAGAGACCTTCCATCTGGATGTCGCCCACTCGTAAGGGACGCGGCCTGCAACTCCGAGAGACTAACTGCCGATCCAGAAGTAGACCCATTTTGGGTAAGGGAATGTTGGCGACCATACACCGTGCGCCGGGATAAACCGGCATGTTGTAGGGGGTGTGAGTCCCCTACAGGAAAGGAAACAGCGAATCCATCCTGGCCTCGAGTCTTGCATGGGACATCGTGAGGTGTCTGGTGAAGCGTAGAC
>JBAVYX010000388.1:0-24981 GCA_049588475.1 Silvibacterium sp.
GAGGATGGGTATGCCCAAGACGGAGAAGTAATGGGCTGCGATCACATTCTCCTTCGCCTCAAGTGGCCGGGCATGCTGGGCGTTTTCGGCGGCTACAAACTCATCGATCCAACGCCAGCCCATGAGAGGAGAGAGCGCGGCGACACTGGCCTGCTCCACTCCGGGAAGCTGCTCAATCCGCGCCGCCATACGGCGGTAGAGTGACACAAGCGCCTCACCCTTTTGCGGAACGCGGAGGAAATCGGTCAGGGCAAAAATCACGTTATCGGTCCGGTAACCGGATTGCTCAGTGAGAAGTCGCGTTACTGTGGTGCCCAGCAATGCGGCCAGCACAACCAAACTGAGCGACAGCGCTACCTGGAAGGGCACGAAGAAGTTGCGCAGGCCCGCGCCTGCGGCCGAGACTCGCGGATTCGAGCTGCGCAGCGCCACTTCCACGCGTGTATGGCTGGCCGTCCACGCTGGAGCCATGCCGAATAGCACGGCGCAGAACAAGGCGCAGACGACCGTCACACAAAGGACGGTCGGGTTGGGCCGCATCGAGATCGCCTCCTCGGCCTCAGCATTGCCGAGCATGTGCAGGATCCACGGTCCGGCCAGCCACGCGAGCCCGACACCCAGCAAAGCGCCAGGCAGGGCCAGCATCAGGCACTCGACGAAGAGCTGACGCATAAGCCGCACGCGGCTAGCGCCCAGCGCTCCACGAATCGCGAACTCTTGCCGCCGCGCCGAGGCTCGCGCGAGAAATAACCCGGAAAGATTGGCGCAGCAGATGAGCAGAACCGCCCCTACCATCACTTGCAACAGCAGCAGCGGCTCGGTGTAGGTCGAACGCAGCTTGCTCCAGCCAGTGCGCGCCGGCTTGACCTTGAGGCTGGCCTTTTCAATCGTCGGCAGATGTCGTATGGCTGGTGGCACCACGGCATCCAGGATCTTCGGGAAGAGCGCGTACATCTCCGCCTCGGCCTGCCTTTGACTCACGCCCGGGTTGAGTCGGGCAAACGTATCGAGCCACAGGCGTCCTCCGTCATTCTTGGCCGGTTCGCCGTAGAGAACTGCCTGAAACTCGAGAGGCAAATAGATGTCGGGATGCTCGGCGGCAATCACACCTTCAAACCCGGCCGGTGCCACACCGACGATCGTTGCCGGGTGATCGGTCACGATGACGTGCCGCCCAACTATCGAAGCATCGCCGTGATAACGGCCGACCCAGATCCGATAGCTGATGACCGCGGCCAGCCCATCGGGGCCGCCGCCGGCCTGGTCGTCAGCCGACGTCAGCAGACGTCCGGCAGCGGGGCGCACACCCAGCGCCTCAAAGGCGTTGCCGCTCACGATCGCGCCGTGTATGCCGCTGTTGACGCTGCCGTCCGTGAAGGGGAAATCGTACACGCACCAGGCAAAGATGTTATGGAACGAGTGCGACTGCTTCTCGATAATTTCAATGATCGGCAGGTTAAGCGGCGCGTTGCCACCTTTGGCGTCCGCTGTACTCGTGTCGATCGCCAGCCGCACCAACTCGCCCGGATCACGCACCGGAAGCGTGCGCAGCAGCAGCGCATGGGTCAGAGTGAAGACGGCCGTGTTGGCGCCGATGCCAAGCGCCAGCGTGATGACGGCAATAAAAGCAAAGCCAGGAGCATGTCTTATCTGGCGCGTTCCAAAGTGAATGTCCTGGAGTAGGTCGCCAAGGAATGGCAGCCCTCGTTGCAGACGATAGCTTTCTTTAATCTGAGCTACTCCTCCAAACCTCAACAGAGCTACCCGCCGCGCCTCCTGCGGCGACATTCCTCGCTGCAGGTTTTCGTCCGTCGCCAAATCAATGTGCACGAGAAATTCCTCGTCCAGTTCTTCATCAAGCTTCTTCCGGCTGAAGAATACAATGCATCGATTCCACAAAATTCGCAGCCAGTACATCGACGGGCTCCTAACGGGGGTTGGCAAGGAAGCGAGCCATCGTCGCAGCGATCCGTTGCCAGCTCTCCGTCTCTCTTTCGATCTGCTTCTTGCCCAACCGGCTCAAAGAGTAGTACTTGGCACGGCGGTTATTTTCAGAGGTTCCCCATTCGGTCGTGATCCAGCCACGTTGCTGCAGGCGAAGAAGTGCCGGATAGATGGTCCCCTGGTTCAAATTGAGGGTATCGTTGCTCACCTGCTCGATTCGGCGTGCGATGCCATAACCATGCAAAGGCCCCATGGACTCTAGTGTCTTCAACACCATCAGATCCAGAGTGCCTTGCAGAACGTCAGCTTTACCCTCGCCCATCTTCTCCCCTGTTGGCTCTCAACAGATACTTTGCTCCTGATTCCAGTTGAATGTCAACAGGTAGTTTCAGTGATTCAGTGCAAATCACGAGCTCCCAATGAGATACTTCCTGCATAAAAGCCTTGGAGTCAGCTTTCCAGAGATGCTTTTGGCAAAATGGTCTCAATGCGTGACTTGATCTATTGGCGCTAGCTGAACGCGAGGCTTGAGCAACGATCACCGGAGTGGGATAAATTTTCTCTGTCCTATTCGTCACGAAGGGCGACCACTGGGTCGACGCGAGAGGCACGGCGCGCCGGCAAGTACCCTGCAGCCATTCCGGCAAATAACAGAAGAGCCGTCGCTGCCATCAGACTGAGCGCATCAGTTTCGCTCAGCCCATAAAGCATGTTTCGCACCAGCCGGATTCCCGACAGGGTGAGTGGCAGGCCGATCACGATCCCGGCAAAAACCAGCAGCCCGATCTCGCGCAGCACCTGCCAAGCCACTTCCGAGCGGTTCGCGCCGAGAGCCATGCGTATCCCGATTTCACCGGTGCGGCGGCCCACCAGGTACGACATCAGACCATAGATCCCGATGCAGGATAGGAACACTGCCAACAGGCCGAAGAAAGCGGAAAGCTCAGCGATGATGGTCTGGTTGGTGAAAGAGCGAGCCACCTGCGCATCGAGCGTCATGATGTGGCTAATCGGTAATCTGCGATCGATGGCGTGCATGGCCTGCTGCACCTCGTTGGAAATGGAACTGAAGTCTCCGGAGTAACGGACGTCGAAGTTGCCGAAGCCCCATTTCCGCTGCGTGTATGGAAGGTAATCGATGTAACCGGCCGGCCTTTCGAGGCTATGGAGCTTAACATCCCTGGCCACGCCGATCACCTGCACTTCCAAAGGAGCATCTAGGCTGTCATCGGAACCGATGAAGTAGGTGCGTCCGATGGGCGAACCGGCTGGGAACAGGGTACGCGCCATGTGCTCGCTGATGATGGCCACGTGCTGCGATGTGGCGGTGTCCTGGGGGCCGAAGGTGCGGCCAGCCAGGATGGGAATCTGCATGGTCGCGAAGTACCGATCGCCGATGATGTTGTGGTTCACGTTCGCGTCGCGATTCACCGGCTTGCCGGGAACGCGGATGTTGGTGTTCCAGGTGCCCTCAAGAAAGCTGAAGGCGGAGAAACTCGCCGCTTCAACTCCCGGAAGCGCGTTGACGCGGTCCTCTATCTGCTTGAAGAGTATCTTGAGGCGGGGATCGTCGCCTTTGTAGCCGGTAATGTTGGAGTCGATGTCCAGTCGCAGGACATTCTCCTTGTTGAAGCCGACGTCGACACGGTTCAGGTTGACGAGCGTGCGCAGGAAGAGACAGGCAGCCACCATCAAGAGCAGAGAAAGCGCCACCTGGGAGACAACAAGTATTTTCGCCAATGGCGACCGGCTGGCGGCATTGGAGGCGCCGCGCCCGCTCTTGAGGCTCTCCACCAGTTGCAGGCGAGTGGCCCGCAGAGCCGGGAGGGTTCCGAACAGCAGCGCGGTGCAAACGGTGACCGCGAAGGTGAAGGCGAGAAGCTGCAGGTCGAGCGAAACGTCGAGCGGAACGGTATCGGAGCCCCGCGAGATCATGCCCAACAACATGCGATTAGCGCCGGCGGCGAAAGCAATGCCCAGTGCTCCGCCAGCCATCGCTAGCAACAGGCTTTCGGTGAGAAGCTGGCGGATGACCGGCCTGCGCCGAGCGCCTGGCGTACCGCCAGTTCGCGCGCCCGCGCTGTGGAGCGGGCAAGCAACAGGTTAGCGATGTTGGCGCAGGCAATGAGCAGCACCAGCCCGACGATTACCATAAGAACCATCAAAGGCTTGGAGTAGGCATGGCGCAGATCGGAAATGCCGCTGGCTATGCTTTTCAATGGCACATGCGCGCGGGCCAGATCGGCTACATTTTCATGCGTGAGCTTGGCATCGGGAAAGCCGCGCAATATCTGCGGAAACAGAACATTGACATTGGCCGTGGCCTGCTCCATGGTGACGCCAGGTTTCAGCCGGCCCAGGATGTAGAGCGATTCGGAGAAGTCGCCCTTGTAGCTGCCCCAACCTGGAGGTATATCGCCGGCCATGGATAACGGCGCCCAGGCATCGGGAGCTTCGCCGACCTTGGTGCCAAAGAACTCCGCCGGCGCGACGCCCACAATGCCGTAGACCACGTTTCCCAGTTTCAGCTTATGGTTAAGGACCGACCGATCGCTGCCAAACATGCGCTTCCAGAAGCCGTCGCTGATGACTAGAACCGGATGGTCGCCTTCGCTCGAGTCGTCCCCGTCATTCAGCACACGGCCCATCAGCGCACCCACGCCGAGAGTCTGAAAATACGTGCCCGAAACGGTCTGCACATGGATCAGCTGCGCTTCCTGGCGGTCGTCGATGAAACCGTGAACGTCGTTCATCATGCTGAATGCGGCCAAGGTGTCAGAGAAGACTGCGTTCTTGCGCCGGAACTGGCGGTAAAAGGGGTAGGAGTAGAGCTCGGTGCAGGCGAAACCATCGGTGATGCCGCCCCAGTCCTCGACGCCGAGTTTGACCAGCTGCTGCGGATCCCTGACCGGCAGCGAGCGCAGCATCATGGCGTCAAGAAAGCTGAAGATAGCCGTATTGGCGCCTATGCCGAGGGCCAAAGACATCAGCGCGACCACCGTGATGGCGGGTGTGCGCAGCATGGAACGCAGTCCATAACCGGCATCCTGCAGAAATGTCTCCAGCCAATCCCATCCCCATGCCATATGGCTCCTCTCCTTGATGCGAGTCATATTGCCGAATCGCCGCTGCGCCGACCGGTGGGCCGCTTCCGGCGTGAGTCCAGAAGCAATCTGCTGCTGGCGACGCAGTTCGAGATGAAGTCGCATCTCTTCGTCGAGTTCGCGCTGAAACCGGTCGCGGTGCAGCAGCATGGTGAGTCGCCGCCTGAATTCACCCGCGAAGCTCATCTCTTCTCCTCAGGCAGTTTGGATGATGCGGGAGATGGCGCCCATGACGCGCTGGAACTGGGATACCTCAATGCCGAGTTGCTTCTCACCATCGCGGGTGAGGGTGTAGTAGCGCGCGCGGCGATGGCCGGCCGTCATACCCCACTCCGCCGTAACCCAGCCTTTGATCAACATGCGTTGCAGCGCGGGGTATAGAGAGCCCTCCTCAACTTGAAGCACTTCGTCGGAGCAATTTTGAATCGACTCGGCAATCTCATAGCCATGCAGTCGTCCGCCAACCGCAAGCGTTTTGAGGATGAGTAGGTAGAGTGTGCCCGGTGGGATTTCGTCGCGATCGCTGTCAGTATCGGACTTCTGGCGGATGAGCGCAGCCAATGGAACTATCTCCCGGACGTTGGCATAGTCTAACTATGCCAGTGTGCCAGCGCTTTCCGATTTCTGTCAATCAGAATGCTTGATCTCTCGTGGTCTTCTCAAAAGCTCGACCTTCTGGGCGGTTGGTTGCTTATCCGTCAATAACTACTTAATGATCAGCGCAGCTTGGTTGTTCCTGGAGTCACGCTTTTCGGGACTGTTCTGGCCAGGCACTCGTTGCCGTAGCACTGGCACAGGAACTTGGATCAAAGATGAGCATGAACGCGCGCCTAAAGCCTCTGACCTTGCAGACGGCCTGATTCCGATCCACCCCGAGCTCCGCGCCGCCGCCAACGATGTCTCCCCGCATGTCGCAGGACGACACTTTGATCGTGGGCAGACGAGGTTTAACCCGGGAGCGATCGCTACGTGCCTGGAAACTTTTGAGCAAGTTCGCAGGGAGCTCGCTCCTGCTTGCCTGTGGTGGCTTCAAAGAATACGCAAGGGGAGAGGTTTCATCTGCTTTGCAGCGTAATCGCATCCGTCCGCGACGGGACACTGATGGCATAATGGCGCCTTATCCTTACATAAGACCTTTCCATGCTCTCGCAGCAAAAGATGTGCCTGCACGAGCCGGTTCGGACCGGACGGAAGCTCGGGCTCCAATGCAGCCCGTACCGAACGGTAGGTGGCTCCGTAATTCTTCTGTATCCGACCCCAGCCGAGGCGTGTTAACACGCGCAAGCCGTTCGACTCCAGCGGTAAACCCGAGGCCACCCCGCAAAAGAGCAGGATTTTCTCCGCACCCGGATCACCGATCGTGGGAAACTGCTTCAGAATCCTCTTGGCCTCTATGTAGGGTCTCCGCAGTATGGAATCGAGATCTCCCCCATATTGGCTGAGCGTGATGCGTGCTATCTCGCGCCAACGAAGCACCCGCACTTCAGGACGCATCCCTCCCCTCCTGGCAAGCGGCAGGAGTACTTCGTCAGGCGCGTTTTGAATGGATGCAGGATTCAGACCAATCTGATGGCGCAGAGCTTTAAATACTTCAAGGCGGCGTTCATCTGGAAGCAAATAGCAGGCGTTCTCCCACATTACAAGCTCAAACGGGCCTTTTGCGGGCGGGGACACGGGTTCGCCGTACTCTCGCTTCAGGCGGATCATCAGTTGTTTGAACTCGTACACGCGGTAGTCAGCTATTCTCGGCAAATCCTAGCCGGATACGGGCCGCTGGACAATGTAAAAGTTGGGCCACGAGTGTAGAAGAGGCTTCGACCTGATCCAACTGCCTGGAAAAGTCACGTTTTCGGAAACTTGCCTACGCAATGAACGGTGATCCGCGACGAAGCTTCTCAAGAACTGGTCTGCTTTAAACTTGCAACTCGCCGTCAGGTCTGCAAAGTCCACAAAAACTGAGAGTCCCTTCGCTTGACGATCCACTGCTGCTGGCCAGTGTCAAGAGGTACATCTATCGGATAGACCTTGAGATCAAGGCACGCCGCCGCGGGCATACCCAATCTGAGCCACCTATCTAGTATCTCCAGCAACCGGCCCTCGGCTCTTGAATTGCCGTAAGCGACTAGCCAATCGTCTTTTGCCACCACGAGCGAGCGCTCTTTTGCATCCCACAGGCCGAAAAAGTGATGTTCCGATTTGTTCTGACCGTCGTCTTTGGCGGTTTTGAAGACGCGAAAAGTAGGCTCCGCGATTCCGAGAAACGAACGAATACCCATGGTCATAACGCCGACCATATGAAGGCCCTTTCCTCCCCACCAGAATCTTCGCCTGCTGACTTCCTGATTTTGGAGCTCGGACCATTCCGGAATCGCCTTTTCCAGCGTCTTAGGCTCCAGATCCTCGAACTGGTATTTGCCGGTGACCTGCACGAATCCACATGGCATCGACTCTATCGACTCGAAGTGATCACCCGACTTGCGCAGCAGGAACAGGTTGTCTCCGCCGCCAACGGTCTTGACTACGATCAGCAACAATCCCCCGTCTCGAATCTGCTCATGGAAATGCCGTGGCAAGTCGAACGTGCCGGCGGTAAAGATGGCGCGGTCGTAAGGAGCTGCATCAGGAGATCCTCTGCCCCCATCTCCTTCGATTACCCGAACGTTAGCGATTCCAAGTGACGCCACCGTTTCCGCCGCTCGTTTGGCCAACTCTGGAATAATCTCAAGGCTTGTGACTTGTCCATCCGGCCCCACAATCTGCCCCATGAGCGCCGCGTTCCATCCGCTTCCCGCCCCCAGTTCGAAGACTTTGTCGCCTGGACTGAGCTGCAGAAGATCGAGCATTCGAAGCACGAATGAAGGCTGCGAAATGGTCGACGGAAAGTTCGCGTCGTCGTCGCCATACAGAATCAGCGGACGATCTGCGTATAGCGTCGCGACGTGTTCAGCCAGGTTGTCATCGTTTACTAGGTGCCATTCCTTGATGCCCGGTTCGCGATAGCGGGTAACAAAACGATGCCGTGGCGTTGCCAGGTACGCCTTTTCGGTGAACCCGGTAATCGGAGTCTCGCGATAAATGTGCCGCGTCCGTTCCAGGAGTTGTCTTTGATATTTCTCAACCGTGTCCATAAGGTCCTCGAAGCGCTTCGATGGGAAAGCCTGTTGCGTTTTGCTCAGCTTAAACGGGCAATCTCGGGATAAGGGTCTCCATCGCGCATGGAATTCATGGCGCCCTCTCTGCTCGTGATTATTTCTGATAGTCCCCTACGATTGCAGAAGGTGGCCTACATATTCTTAGGTCTAGTTCGAGTTCTTTTGAGCATTTGAGACATCACGCTAGTATTCGAACACGTCAGATAAAAAGGCTGGATTAGGTGAGATGCGAGATTGGCCGAAAACTCACACAGGAGCAAGGTCTGGTTCACCGTCCCTTGACCATCAACTCATGGTGTCGCAATGCTTGAACCAGTGCGATATTGAGCGGGAGCGTACCACCTCGTCGATCGCCTGATCAAATAGACGACGCGAACACTCCGGTTGTATCACCACGACTACGGAAGCAATCCCAGCCGTGCCTGCAAAGTCAGGTTTTTCGGTAACTTCTCCGTGCGCAACCGAGCCTGGATCGAAGTTACTGAAACCCCGCTTTTGGGGGCAATACGACAACGAGAACCAACCCCAGGGGTAGGATTATTTCCGAGTCGGCGACCACGCACTCGGAATTCGAAAAAGGACTCGCGTCGCGACTCGATGAGTAAGCTGGGCTGTGGGTGTTAAAAAACTCGAAGTCTCAGAACACGGTCACACGTTGGGCGATAAAGAATGTCTAGGCGGCCTCTGCAAATCGTTTGTAGCGCATCTGACGCGATCTAAAATCTCTGACGCGATCTTTGGAACCGAGTTTTAACAGCCACGGCGGTTCGCATCAAGTGACGCCCCGAAAGATGCTTTGCTTGGCGGTTTTCATGTAGCATTCGTCTGGATTGTCAGCAGCGTTGCGCAAGAATGTGTAGCGCTGCCGGAACTAACCTCGGGCCGACCCGCAATTGTTTGGAAGAGGGGGAACATCCGTGAAAAGCTTTCTGTATGGAGCATTGTTCTTGTTGCTGATCGCTTCAACGGTGGGAGCGCAGGATCGAAGCGCGCCCGGTGCGGGCCTGCCTCCGCTGATCGATCGCGAACTCATCTTCGGCAACCCCGAGATTGCGGGGGCCCAGATCTCTCCGAACGGACAGTACATCGCATTTCTGAAGCCTTGGAAGGACACGCGCAACATCTACGTGAAGGCGGTGGGCGAGCCATTCAGCGCGGCCCGGCTGCTCACCACTGAGACCAAGCGACCCATCGCCGGCTACTTCTGGACGAGAGACAGCAAGTACATCCTGTACGTGAAGGACAATGCGGGCGATGAGAACTACAACGTCTTTGCCGTTGATCCTTCAGCCAAGCCGGAGGCCGGCGCCGATGCTCCAGCGTCGCGCGACCTGACTGGTCTTAAAGGCGTACGGGTATACATTTACGAAGTTCCCAAAAGCGATCCAGACATCGTCTACATCGGACTGAACGAGCGCGACAAAGCCTGGCACGACCTTTACAAGCTGCGGATCTCGACCGGGGAAAAAACGCTCGTGCGCAAGAACACGGAGCGTATTACGGGATGGCAATTCGACCTGAAAGGCCAATTGCGCCTGGCCACTCGCAGCGCGGAAAACGGGGATACGGAGGTGCTCCGTGTGGATGCAGACAAGTTTACCCAGGTCTACTCCTGCACGGTGTATGAAACCTGCTCGCCCATACGGTTCGATCAGGACGGCAAGCGTGTGTACATGGAGACCAACAAAGGCGCGGATGTGAACCTTATCTCGCTGGTGCTTTTCGATCCCGAAACCGGCAAGACGGAAACGGTCGAATCCGATCCTTTGAAGAAAGTGGATTTTGGTGGGGCGTTGTTCTCGGAAGCGACGGATGAGCTGGTGGGGACGTCCTATTATTACGACCGCGAAAAACGATACTTCAGGGACAAGGGCTTCGAGGCAGACTACAAATGGCTTCAGGGCCAGCTTCCCGACAAAGAAATAAGCATGGGCTCGCGCACCAGGGATGAACAGGTATGGCTGGTGACGGCGTTCAGCGATACGGAGCCCGGTCAGACGCTGCTTTTTAACCGTAAGACACAGACGCTTACACCTCAATTCATAGTTCGCGAGAAGCTGCCCCGCGAAGACCTGGCCAAGATGACGCCGGTTGAGTACAAGTCCTCGGACGGGCTCGGGATACCTGCGTATTTGACGCTGCCCAAGGGTGTTCCCGCGAAGAATCTGCCAACGTTGATGATTCCGCACGGTGGCCCATGGGGACGCGATGTGTGGGGCTACAACACGCTCGCGCAGTTCTTTGCGAACCGCGGCTATGCCGTGCTGATGCCGAATTTTCGCGGCTCTACAGGGTACGGCAAGAAGTTCCTGGATGCCGGCAACCGCGAATGGGGCGCCAAGATGCAGGATGACGTGACATGGGGCGTCAGGTACCTCGTCGCGGAAGGTATCGCCGATCCCAAGCGTGTGGGAATTCTTGGCGGCTCTTATGGCGGCTATGCCACGCTAGCCGGTGTTGCGTTCACGCCCGATGTTTATGCTGCCGCGGTTGACATCGTCGGTCCGTCGAATCTGATCACGCTGCTGAACGCGATTCCGCCGTATTGGGAATCGATCAGGATGCTGTTTTATCAACGGATGGGCGATCCGCGAACGCCGGAGGGCAAGGCGCTGCTGATGGAGCGCTCGCCGCTCAACTCTGCAGAAAAGATCAAGACTCCTCTGCTAGTCGCGCAGGGCGCCAATGACCCGCGGGTGAACCGTCGGGAGGCCGAACAAATCGTGGTTGCGCTGCGCGACCGGGGCTTCCCCGTAGAATATTTGCTGGCGCCGGACGAAGGACACGGCTTCGCGCGACCGGTGAACAACATGGCGCTGTTCATGGAGTCGGAGAAGTTTCTGGCGGAGCACCTCGGCGGCCGATATCAGGAGGGTGGCACGCCGGAGGTGACAACACGGCTGAAAGAAATCACGGTCGACCCGAAGTCAGTGGTCGTAGAGAAGAAGACCGAGCCCGCTGCGCCTTCCAAGTGATTCGTCGCTGAAGCCCCAACCAGCGCTGGAAGCGGCGTCATTTGACTGACGGTCTTCTCTGCCTCGCACTGCCCGCGCAAATCCCAGCAGTGGCTATTCGTGCCGTAACGCACGCATCGGATCCATGCCCGCCGCGCGCCGAGCCGGAATCCAGCTCGCCCCGAGCGCGACCAGGATCAGCAGCGCGCTCGACGTCGCAAACGTTGCCGGATCCCACGCCTTCAGCCCATACAGCATGCTTGCAATCACGCGGCCCAGCGCCATCGCCGCGCCCACACCGGCAACCACTCCGATCACGACTATCCACGATGGGTCTCGATTTCTCCTCGCGCGGCCAAGGTTACTTTGCCTGTGCGGGTGCGGCGTAAAGGGTAGCGCTTCCGCCCAGCGTGGAATCGGACAGCGGCCTGTTCAGCATGGAGCTCCACGGCTTACCCGGATGACGTGCTGCCCAATACTCGATCCATGCCGGCGGTTTCTCACCTGAGAAGAGCGAGAAGGTCTGCGGCTCGGATGCGTATGGCCTGACCATGTCGGGGTTGGCGGAAGCCCGAACGAGAAAGTTAACGGCATCGGCAATGGTGTGGCTGTTTACGCGCAGGTTGTAGAGGTCGACGCCCTGGCGCGCCGCAAGTTCGGCGATCATGACGAGTGGCGCGAGCGCGAAGCTCTGATAGTGAAGGGCGTTTTCATGGCGTGCCATTTCCAGCGGCAATGAGCCGTCCGGGTTCATCTGGCCAACGGCGCGCACATACTGCGCGAGACCGCGGCGATAGAGCTTCTTATCCGACGCCAGGATGCCGACAGATGTGGCGCACAGGGCGCGCCAATACGCATGGTTATTCTCGCGCGCTGCCTCGCCTGGGTGCGGATCTTGATCAAGCATATAGGCCGTCACCTTTTGCATCCATTTCAGAATTTCTGCGTGTTGCGCAGCCGGAATAGCAGGATCGGACTGTACGACTGACCAGGCGAGTGAAACGGAACTCAGCGTCCACTCGACCTGGTACCAGGCCTGACTGCTTTCTTGGTAGCTATAGTCGAGCAGGGTTTTGGCCTCGGCCCACCGAGCGAGCAGATTCGCCACACAAACGGCTTCTGCGGAGTCGCCCGTGCCCACATAGCGGCCGGCGCCATCGCTGACCGCTTCTTGGAGCTGGCGGTAGGGGACGGTGGCCTTGGCCTCTTCAAGGTTGACGGGGCCATTGCTGCCGCTGAGGTAGTGATGGGGGATGATCATGCGGCCGGAAGGAGGAACGGGCTGTTCCGCATGAAGGCAGCTTGACATACTGCCCAGAGACTGAAGCACGCGAGGAGTCGTCGCCTGAACGAGTTCGGCACGGCGGGCGAATACGTCGAGGAAGGATGCGGAAGAATTGACAACACTCACTTTGTCGTAGGGGTCTTTCTCGGCGATGCAGAAAGAAACGCCTAGGCTCAGGAGGGAGAGGACGGCAAGTGAGCGGAGATGCGTTGAATGAATCATCTTAGGATGTCGAACCGTCCATGCTGCGTTGCCCATGAAGCGCAGCGATCGCTGACCCGATCGGGGTAGGTGAGAAGCTTACCATCTTAGCTGGATGCGTCCGAAGCGACCCAGTCCAATGCATACATGGAGAATGAATATGGCTCTCCTAAGAGCAGCTTGGTAGTGTTCTGCAGCAATACACCGGCGGTTCAACTGCATCACAGCCGGCCCGTGAACTTCACGAGCAATTCGACCAGATGGCGCGAAAGCTTCGGTCAGCACAAAACCGATTTGCGATACCGATCCTCGTGACGAGGGATCGGCCTCATACCGCGCCTCAATGAGGCCCTCTCGCATATCGCCTGGGTATTGGATACGAATACCATTGGTGCAGTAAAAAACGTTGATCGCTTCGTCGTAGGAGAGAGTCAATGAAAAAGCCGATCCTAGTGGTAACGTCCCATTTTATTAAGCCTGTCGAAGCTCGAATTGATAACGAATATGAGGTGGTGCGGAAAGGCGACGGGACACCATTCAAGCATGATGAACTCATTGCCGCGGCAGAGGGTGCGGACGCAATGTTTATTACTCCCTTCGATAAACTCGACGCCGATTTTTTTAAACGCATCTCCCCTACGGTAAAGGTCATCTCTACGTATTCCGTTGGCATCGACCACATCGACATGCACGCTGCCGCGCAGAGAAAGATCGCTATCGGATACACCCCGGCAGCCGTGACCGACGCGACGGCGGATATAACGATGCTGCTTCTTCTAGGCGCCTCTCGCCGCGCTTTTGAGGCCCAGGAACTCGTTCGAACCGGAGAGTGGACGATCGCGCGCGCAGGGGCGCTTTTGGGTTGGCAAGTGACGGGGAAGACACTCGGCATTCTTGGTATGGGACGAATCGGCCAGGCCGTTGCGAGGCGTGCCAAGGCTTTCGGGATGAAGATCCATTATTCCAATCCGCATCAACTGCTAGAAGTGCAGGCAGGGGACGCCGTGTTTCATGCCGACCCATTGGAACTTCTTCCCGTAAGCCAATTCCTCAGCCTCAATGCGCCGGAGACGGAAAAGACACATCATTTCCTGAATGCCGAGACGATAGCCCTTCTTCCTCAAGGGGCGATTGTGGTAAACGCCGCGCGCGGCGGACTAATCATCGATGACGATCTCATTGCAGCACTCAAGAGCGGTCATGTCGCTGCGGCCGGGCTTGATGTCTACGAGGGCGAACCAAAGATCAATCCCGGGTATCTGGAGCTAAAGAATACCTTCCTGCTGCCGCATATTGGTACCGCAACACTGGAGAGCCGAACAAAGATGGGAATGGTTGCGCTCGATAACATTGACGCTGTGCTTAGCGGAAAGCCGGCTCCCTCGTTGGCAACGGTCTAGTTTCAAGAACTCCTCGGTCTGTTGTAGAGGTCGGGAAGAAGATGAGGTTGCAGGTATATGGCGAACGGGCCGCCCATCCAACCCTTTCGGACCGAAGTTTTTCACCAGTTCCGGATTTTTCCACTTCTAAAGAACTGTGATCGGTCTCGGTACCAGGATGCTGAGCGCGTCTTCGCTCAGCACAGTGCGCCTCGCGATCTGCGTAAGGTAGCGGTTTTGCGAAACGGCGATCGCTTCGTGGTCTCAATCCGGACTACAAGCGCGACCTCAAAGGTGAAGCGGGTTACGTCGCCGATCTCCAGAGCCCATGTCAGTGCGGTTATCGGACCAACGCCCGGAACTGTCCTAAGCCGTCTCAGCCTCTCCTTCAGAAGCGGATCGCGTCCTCCAGAAGCTGGAATTGGGGCTAGTATCGGAGTCGACCTGTTATCGACAACTGAGATTCAACTCCCGCTTGACCATGATCCGCCAGCAATAAGACAGCGCTATATTTCGATTTCTACGGCTACTGGTTGGAGACTGGATTATGGCCGCGGGACATCCAGCAGGACTACATCTGAGCGTTCCTGCGTTCGTTCGAGGACAACTTCACGACCGTCTGGGGAGATGTCGAAATCTTGAATATTGAATTCAGGAGGGAGATGGGTTAGTTGCCGGTCGGCGCCAGTGTCCAGGTCGATGAGCCAGAGATCCTTATGTTGGATCTCTCCTCGGAGAGCGACGAGTGTGTGTCCTCCAGGCAGGAAGGCCAGGTGTCGAGCACCGCGAGTCAGGGTTACATCTTGCAAAGGATATGGTGCTGCGTCGGCCGTAACGGCTTTTACCGAAAACGTGGTACCGATGTCGGGTCCTGAGTAAACAACGAAGCGGCCATCGGGAGCCCATGTTGGATCGACCGAGGATTCCTGGACAAAAGGAGCGGGGGAGCGGCCATCGAGGGGCACGCGGAAGAGGCGCGGGAGGCCGTGATCCATCGCCGCAGAGGTAATCGATTGGCCATCGGGCGCCCATGCTGGAGTTCCCTGCAGGTCGAGTGCATCGGTCACAACCCGCGCTTGCGTGCCATCGGCCTGCATCAGGCACAAGTGCGTTTGCCCATGTTGGTGGACGGAGAACGCGATATATCGTCCATCAGGAGAGATTGCCGGGCCGCCAAAGACTCGCGCTCCCTGACCGTTCCACAATTCTGTGCTGGTTTCGTTGGCGAGCTTCCAGATACTCTCGCTCGTACCGGTGGCAGAAACGTATAGAAGATAGTTTGCGCCCAGTCTTGGGGCGAATCCGGTGCCGGTCGTCAGCGAGATTGGCGCGGCCGCAGACATTTCGGCCGGTGAATCAGCGATTCGCACATGCCAAAGTGTGCTCTTTGGACTTGCGAGCGTGGCAACCAAGCGACGACCGTCCGCGCTGGCGGCCAGCGAGGTGTACTGATCAAGGCCAGACGTAAGCCGGTGGGGAGTGCGGCGCTCGACGTCCATGCTGTAGAGCCAAGGACCAGCGCCGTCGGGATCGCTGGCGAGGTACAGCAACGTGTGCCGGTTCAACAGAACCGGGTAGGTCACGCGCGCATTGTGGAAAGTAATCCGCTCAGGAGTTCCGCCAGTTGAAGGGATGCGCCAGATGTCCAATTTGTCTGGGGGGGTTCCGTGAACGAAGTAGATGAATGCGGAGTCGGGTGACCACAAGGGAAAGTGCGAGTGGAGTCCGGCAGGCGCTGTGAAGATGGACCGCGCTCCTGGTTGAGGGTTGCCGTCTGACACGTACATCGGGTCTCCGGGACCGGGAGTGTGATACACCAGCCGGGAGCCGTCGCGCGACCAGTCGAATTCGGCCACTCCTTCAAGGTAGGGACTCGGTTGTCCGCCCAGCGTCGGCACTCCCCAGACGCTGATGTCCTCGCCATTCGAGCTCTCTTGCTTGCGGGTCCAAAACGTAACCAAAGAGCCATCGGGCGAGAACCCCAAAGTGCGGATCGATGGATTGGCGAGATCGGACGCATTTCCGCGGGTCAAATTGTGGAACTGTCCTGAACCGACCTGGGTGACCCACACGTCCATCTGTCCATCCCTGTCCGACAGAAACGCAACAAAATGACCGTCACGGGACACCGCAGCAGCCTGCTCTACTCCGTCGAAGTCGGCAACAGTCTGAAATCGTGCATTCGCGATGGGATTTCGCCAGAAATACTCCGTCCTCTGGATCCAGAAATAGACGCCGATCGTCAGCGCGGCTGCCGCCACTGCTAGTGGCAAGACAAACATCCATCTTGTTCGTGAGGGCCTGGTTCCGGTCTTGGTTTCGGTCACGGAGGTCGATATCTCAGGTTCCGGCGGCGGTGCGGGGGCAGCGGGCGAGACGGCAGCATTGCCGTTCTCCTGTTCCTGTGCTGCTCGAAGATTCCGGCTGCGCGTCCACGCATCCAGCTCCGTCCGAAAAGCGTAGACCGAACCCATCCGGTCGTGCAGGTGCCGGTGAACGGGCATCGCCTCCCGCTTCTCCCAGCGTTGGGCCGTCTTCACGTCGCGGTTGAGGTATGCCGCAATCTCTTTCCACGAATCCAGACGATCTTCGGAGGCTCTGTCGGATGACGCTGTGCCGGGGGATGGTTCACCCATGCTCTCTCCTGATTGGTCCCCAGTTGCGACGAACCCGCGAACCGAATTGTAGCGTGCCCTGCGGTCAGAGGCACGGCAAAACACGACATTCGACGACAAGTCCGCAAATCCGCGCTTTGCCGCTTGAGCTTCTCGTTCAGGTGTCCCATGGTGTCTATGCGTCACACGCAAATCTCAAACTGGAGCTCCTTCATGAAAAACAACACCTTGACTTCGGCGGTACGCGTGCTCTCACTACTTTTATTGGTTCCAGCCACCTGTGCTTTGGCCCAGGAGCGCAGGCCAGTACACTTCAGCGGTCTGATCAACGATTACTCACCCCTGAGTGCGAGCGTCAAAGGCAGCCCATGGGAAATGCATGGTCAATGGTCAATGGACGTCGACCCGGAATGGGGAACCGCTGACTTCTCAGCAGATATGACGATGTCCGGCTTTGGGAGAACCTCGGCGGATGCCGTAGATCCAACCCAGCCCCTTGTAAACCCTCACACACACCACATTCGGCTGACGAACGTCAGGGTCACCTGGGACATGACCGGCTGCCCCGCATACCAACCTCCCACCACCACTAAAACGGGCTTTCAGTTGAACGGCACGGTCAGTCTGATGACCGGGAATGGAAGTATTGCCCTCTTTGAGACGGATCCGCCTTCATCGACGCTGCAGGTCTGCGTCACCGGAGGAAACGATGTCCGGTACTCGCAACCGGATTCGAATATTACGCTGGTGTTCGGGGGGCCTGCGACGACACATTTTGGGCCGCAGGCCATCCATGGCGTCGTGCGTATTTCGTCAGCCGACTCGATCGGGAAGCGAGATGACCGTCGATGAACGATCAGTCGGATGATTGCTGCTAAAAGGCCTAATTGAGACAAACCTGCTCATGAATCAATATGAGCATGGAGAGACTGGCGAATCCTGACGGTTGGCTTGCCCGAGGAAGGAGAGTCGAAATGAAAAGAGTGACGTGTTTGGTGTTGCTCAGTACAGCGGTTGCGGTTTCGGCTCTTCATTTCGCCGGAAATGTCTGGGCGACACCAGCTGTCGGCTTCACGGCCACAACGATCATAAGCGGAACGTTCGGCGAAATCGACGTTCTTAGCAAATCCATTATCCCGGACTCCAGTGAGAATGACCGACGGGCGAAGGTCTGGCTGTCTCTGCAGAAAACCGAGGGACCGTCAGACCTGTACGTCCAGAGTAATGTGTGGCAGCCGGGCGGAACTACGGGCTGGCACACCCATCCTGGAAATAGCCTGATCATCGTCACAGCGGGAACGGTCACGGAGTATGAAGGCCACGATTCCGACTGCAGGCCCCACGTCTATACCAGAGACATGACGTTTGTCGATCCCCGTGGTGACCACGTCCACATCATTCGAAACGAGGGCAATGTCATCGCACGAACCATCGCTGTCCAGATGATTCCAGCAGGAGCGTCGCGTCGGATTGATGTCGCAGACCCAGGGAACTGCCATTTCTAATGAGGAACGGCTGGTTCGACGGGGCCATCCCAAAGCGCATCGGGCTCCGCGTGGTGACTGGTCGTCGGCGGTTCGGAAGAAGAATCAACTGCTGCGGAGCGCGACCATGGGGTCGACGCGCATGGCTCTGCGCGCTGGCACGATGCAGGCCAGGATAGAGGCCAGCGCGAAGACGCCTGAGATGATGCTTAACACGCCAGCGTCGCCCGTGCTGCTCTTCGTCCACTTGTGCACCGAGTCGCTGAGGCCGACGCTCACGCCAATGCCCAGCACAAGGACGCCTGTGGTCCAGGCGAGGTCAGAGTAAGAATAAGCACGTTGCTGCGTGGCGCACCGAGTGCGATACGGATGCCGATCTCGCGAGTGCGCTATTCGACCGAAGAGGCGACGACGCTGAAGAGTTTGCCGTTGAGCGAGACCCTGTTTGTTGTCATCTCGCAGGATTCTGCATTTCCTAGCGGCACAACTGCACGTGAATGGATACGCGCTCTAAGTCTCTTCGAGAACAAAAGAAAGCAGCCCGAGGAGGGCCGCATCTATCTTGCTTGTATGTGTTCTCTCTGCCAAGGTGGACGCTGAGCATGTTGAACAGAGAATTACTTCCAATTTCCTGTGTGGCGGCGAACTGTTATTCGGAGCGCAGGGCCTCCATTACATCGACGCGGGCAGCCCGAGCCGCTGGCAACAGCGACGCGACAATCGCAACTGTCATCAGCAGGAGCGCGGAGATAACCACAGGTAAGGCGCTCGGCATCTTCATTTCAATGAAAAAGCTACCCGCTAAACGTGCCACCACAAAACCGAATGCTGCGCCAGCGAGGATGCCCAGTGCGGCCATCACGGCGCCTTCTGCGATGACGCCTCTAAGGAGCCGCTGAGGTTCCGATCCAAGCGCCAGTCGGATCCCGAATTCACGCGTGCGCGAGCTAACCGAAAATGCCAGCACACCTGCTACGCCCACCACCGCGATGGCCAACGCAACTGCTGCAAACACGCCGAAAACCAGCGAGTTCAATCGATCTGGTGTGAGCACTTCGGCGCGGATATCTTCAAGCGTGGCAGCGTGCTCGACGGGCTGATCGGCGGACATCGAGCGAATAAGACGCGTGATTGGCGCGACCAGCGCGTACGGATCTCGGGTGGTGTGGATGAAGAGGCGGCCGCCAACGATCACCCCTCCCTCGAGGGGGTCGTAGACGGTGACTGTGGGCTCAGGAACGAGGTGACCATCGTCAATATCGGCCGCGACGCCGATGATGCGGTGCGGCGCTATAAGTCGTGCCTTGTCGGCATCGGTTCCGGGGAAGAATTGCAGCACGGGATCTGTCCAATAGACATGGCGATTGATGGGATCCTCGTTGGGGAACATGCGCTGCGCGAGAGTCTGGCTGACGATAACGACAGGGTCGCTATTTTTCTGGTCGTCGAGCGCGTTGAAATCGCGGCCGGCGATGATAGGAACGCCGAGGGCTGCAAAATATCCAGGAGAGATAATACGCCACCCCGCACGCGGATCCTCCACGCCCGGGGCATGGACGTGACCGTCGGCAGAAAATTGCAGACCGGGGCCAGTGGGATCCCCTTCGCGCCAGGGAACGACGTTGCCAAATGCGGTCCGATTCACACCCGGCAACGCATCAATGCGACGCATCGC
Organism: Silvibacterium sp.; assembly: GCA_049588475.1. Lineage (GTDB taxonomy): Bacteria > Acidobacteriota > Terriglobia > Terriglobales > Acidobacteriaceae > Silvibacterium. The sequence continues at coordinate 19,794 of JBAVYX010000388.1, forward strand.
TTCTGTGTAGAAATCAACAACCTGCTGTTGCGTCTTCCCATAGTCCATCGCCGGAACATCGATAGCGAGAACGCGACGCATGTCCAGGCCCGTCTGCGCTCTCTGCAGTGCGATCAGCGTGGAGATCAACACACTTGCGCCGACCAGCAGCACGAACGATGCGGCGATTTGTGTCACCGCGAAGATCTGCTGGCGGCGATTTGTGCCGCTCGTGATCCGCACGGTCCCGCTTGAGAGGCCCAATCCACTTGACGAAGCAGAGGACGGCAGGCGGGGGACAAATGCCAGGATCACTGCGGCGACGATCGCCAGTGTCGCTCCTGCCCACAGCAGGCTGGAATCCACTGTTAAATCGAGCGCGCGAACCGAGAAGCGTGACGCATAGCGGGCCAGGACGGCCACCATCGGTTGTGCGCTTGCCACGCCGATCAGGGCTCCGGCACCACAGAGCACGAGACTTTCCGCCAGCAGCATGCGGCGCAGCGTGCCTCTGCTCGCGCCAAGCGCCATGCGGATTGCCAGTTCACCTTCGCGGCGAACCGTCCGTGCCAAAATCAGGTTAGCGACATTGCAACACGCAATCACGAAGACCAGTGCTGAGGCTGCGAGCAGCACCAGCAGCACATCCCGGGCGCCTGAGGTAATCTCGTCGCGAAACATCCTCGCTTCGATCTGGAAGTCAGCTTGCTTCGAATAGGCTTCGGGGTGGTCTTTCTGCATCGTGAAGTAAACAGAGCGCAACTCAGCACGAGCCTGATCGAGAGTGACTCCAGGAGCGAGACGGCCAAAAAGCTCAGTCATGCGATGGATGCGCCCGGTGACCATGGTCGCGGAAAGATGATGCGGGCTGGTGACCACGTTGGAGATGATTTCTGTGTCCTGGGGATAAGGGACACAGGGTTCGAGGACACCAATGATTTTCGCCGACCGCTCACCTATGCTACCCAGGCGAACCGTCTTGCCAATGACCGTGGGATCCTTATCAAGAGCGGTCGCCCAGAAGCGATAGGTGAGAACGACGACGCCAGCGGCTTTAGGGCCGTCGTCCTGAGGCCCGATGAGACGCCCAAGAACAGGATGAAGCCCCATGACGTCGAAATACGTGCCGCCAACGACGCCACCTCGAATTGAGCGAGGCTCCCCGAGGCCAACCATGGTGAAACCCATTGTGGAGAAATCGCCGAAAGCACTGAGCGATTTAACGCTGGCGCGCAAATCCTGAATCTCGGGCACAGAAAACGCGGTGTTTGGGTCACGGATACCGGGGGCGCTTTGGCGGATATAGATCAGCCGGTTCTCGTCTCGGTTTACCAGAGGCTTAAGGAGTACGCCCCGTACCAGCGTGAATATCGCGGCATTAGCGCCGATGCCAAGTGACAGTGTAAGAATCACAGCGATCGCCAAACCTGGAGTACGAGTTAACGAAAGGACGGCAACTCTGAGATCGCGAAGGAATGACATGCCCCACCCCCATTCCATTGCGTGGTGTCTGCATCACATTGGCCAAATACTAAGTGCTACATGCCAAATGATCTGATATCACTCTGCGCGGGACCGTGGCGTCCATTTCGGGACACTCCGTCACAAATACGGACACTAGCCACGTGGAGCCCAATAGTAGTCTGGAAGCTCCTTCCAGGCAACGCGAGTCATCGCTAGCGATTCGTGTCACTCATAAAGCTCGATTTGCAGACCCCATCGCGGAGAGGTAGCGAAAAACGGATTTCACCCCAGTGATCCCGGTTAGGTTGTCTCCCCGGTCCCAGTAGGGACGTCTGGTGGTAGATTTGACATACTATTTTTAAACAAGTAGTGTGAGAATACTATTTGCGGAGCATCATGAACAGGAAATCTCCATACCGTGATCTCTTCCCTGGTGCACTAGAACTGATGATCCTCAAAAGCCTCAGCTGGAGGCCGATGCACGGCTATGCGCTCGCTCAGCGGCTCAAGGATATTTCGGAGAATTATCTCCAGATTGAGGAAGGCTCCTTGTATCCAGCCCTGCAGCGGATGTTGAAGGCAGGCTGGCTGGATACGGAGATGGGTCTCTCTGCCAGAAATCGCCCAGTACGAATCTTCAAAGTGACCGAAGTAGGCAGAAGGCATTTGGAACAGGAACTTGCGAGCGTCGAGAAGATGTTCGCCGGAATCACCCGGGTACTTGCATTGGCGGGACAGTAGGAGGCTCTATGGGCTGGCTCCGACAGTTGTTCTCACGCCGCCGTCGCTACGACGAACTTTCCGAATCGATCCGTGAACACATCGACGAAAAAATTGCCGACCTGATAGACCACGGCATGACGCGGGAGCAAGCGGAGAGAGCCGCTCGCCGCGAGTTCGGCAACGTGAGACTCATCGAAGAGCGCAGCCGTGAAGTGTGGCAGTGGTCGAAGCTCGAATCTCTTTGGGCAGATACCAAATACGCTTTGCGCCGGTTGCGGAAAAGTCCGGGTTTTACCAGCATCGCCCTCCTCACACTTGCCATCGGTATCGGAGCCAATGCCGGCATCTTCACCCTGCTCGATGCGGTTCTTTTGAAGTCGCTGCCCGTGCCTCATCCCGAACAGCTTTTTATTGTGAAGGCGGGCGACCATGCTGCCGACAAGAGCCGGTTTCCGTATCTTTTCTTTGACCAGGTGCGCCACCAATTGCCCGCCGGAGCAACGATTGCCGCTATGGGCTGGCCAGACGACTTCTATGTCAGCACGTCGAAAGAACCGCCACAGGTCACGGAAGGACAACTGGTTTCCGGTAACTATTTTCAAGTATTCGAAACCTATCCAGTATTGGGCCGCCTGCTCAATCCTGACGACGATAAAAAGCTCGGCGGCAGCCCTGTAGCCGTAATCAGCTATCAATATTGGCAGCAGACCTTTCGGGGTGACCCGACTATTATTGGCCGCAAACTCGATATAAATCATGTTCCGTTCATAATCGTAGGCGTCGCCCCGGTGGGCTTTTTTGGGGCCCGAGCCGGAAGGCAGCCCGCGTTCTGGATGCCACTGACCATGCAGTCCATCGTGAAATACCACGATCACTACAGCGATTATGGGGCGGAGCCGCTGAAGCCATGGATCCCTCAGGCGAATATCAGTTGGCTGATCTTGATAATGCGCGTCAAGTCTCCCGCGGTCATTCCCCAGTTGATGACGGCTCTCAATCAGCAATACAGGTCGTTGTCGCAGTACATAAACGAACCGAGCTGGCGCCAGGCCATGTTGGGAACTCACCTCACTCTCGAACCCGGTCAGCGTGGACTCGCCAACCTCAGACAGCAGTTCGGGCAGCCTCTACTTCTCCTCATGACGATGGCAGCAATCGTGTTGCTGATTACCTGTGCAAATATTGCTAACCTGCTGTTGGCACGCGCTACGGCCCGTCATCATGCCCTTGCCGTACAACTCTCCATCGGCGCAGGTCGTGCGCGCATCATCCAGCAAATGCTCATAGAGTGCATGCTGTTGTCCACAGGAGGAGGAGTTCTGGGCATTGCTGTGGCGTACTGGTGCACCCGCGTCCTACCTCATTGGGCTTCCGAAAGAGGTGCTGCGATTCCACTCGATCTCACGCCAGACACGCGCATTCTGTTTTTCAGCGTGGTCGTCGCCATAGCAACGGGAATTCTCTGCGCATTCGCTCCCGCGCTGCAAAGCGCACACGTCGATCCGGCGTCTGTGTTAAGGTCTGGCGCTCAATCTATTCGCGGACGTGATGCCCGATCTCGCTGGCCGTTGCGGAAACTGCTCGTGGCCGCTCAAGTCGCTCTCTCGTTGGTCCTGCTTGTAGGTGCCGGAATGTTTTTGAAGACTCTTCAGAACTATAGTGAGCTCAACCCCGGCTTCGACCGCAACCACCTGCTTAATGTCCAGATCGATACGCATCTCGTGAGTTTTCAGCCCAACGATTTTCCGTCTCTTTACCAGCGTCTCACCGATCGAATGGAGGCCATTCCTGGAGTACGTTCGGCCAGCATTACCACCTGTTCGCTTGTCGCCGGCTGCCTTGACTCCAGTGATGTCATCCTCCGTAACAGCAACGGTCAGAAGCTCGCACAAGTCAACGCCCAGATCAATTCCATTTCGCCAAATTACTTTGAAACGACCGGCATTCAACTTCTCCAAGGAAGAACATTCGCAACCACAGACGACGCTTCGGCCCCCAAGGTCGCTATTGTGAATGAGACATTTGCGCGACGTTATTTCAGCAAAGACAACCCCATCGGTTTGCGGTTTTCCTACGCTGGCAATGAGCTCGACCACTTTCAAGTGGTAGGCGTCGTATCGGATGCGCGCGTAAACGACATCCGCGCGCCTGCGCCACCCCTCATCTATTTCCCTATTGCCCAGAATATTGGCAATATTGACGGTCTTGAAGTTCGCACCGCAGCGGATCCTCACTGGGTGGCTACACAAGCCCGGCGAGCAATCGTGGATGTTGACCCCAGGATACCCATCGTTAGTACTGCGACCCTAAATGAAGCGGTGAGCGACAACCTCGCCCAGCCGCGTCTCATCGCTCGCCTCACTTCGATCTTTGGGGTTCTAGCGTTGGTGCTCGCGTGTCTTGGACTCTACGGGATCATGTCTTACACCACGCAGCGCAGGACGAGCGAAATCGGGGTGCGGCTCGCCTTAGGTTCCACACGATCATCTGTTCTCTGGCTGGTAATCCGGGAAACGCTTTTACTCGCTGGGATCGGCGCGACAGCGGGCCTGGTCCTGGCCACTGCGGGAATGCACTTGGCATCAAGCTTCCTCTTTGGTCTTTCGCCTGAAGATCCGCTCATCATTGCTCTTGCGACAGGATTGCTTTTGCTGGCTTCCGCGAGTGCCGGATTCGTACCCGCATGGCGTGCCGCCGGTATCGAACCGGTGCGTGCGTTGCGAATCGAGTAGGAAGTCCCATCAGGTGGCTTGCACAATTGTTCACACGCTGCCGTCACTTTGATGAGCTCTCAGAGTCGATCCGAGAACATCTCGACGAAAAGATCGCCGACCTGCCGGGACCGATCTCAGGATGCGATCCCATCCACCGGCTGCGAATGCCAGTTCCCGACTGCCTAAGGCAATACCAATGATGGTGTAATGTAGAAGAGGCGAGACTCTGCGGCGAAGACGAGGATGGCGAGAGCCTACGAGGACGACCTGCGGCGCAAGATATTTGAGGCGCACGGCAAAGGGCATGG
>JBAVYX010000389.1:0-8677 GCA_049588475.1 Silvibacterium sp.
GTACCACCGGACCGCACAGAGTATGAGGCCGGCTTCGGTCTGCCGCCATTTGAAGATCGCGGGTCGGGTTCCCATTTCGCGATTCTTTCACGTCACCAGCCAGCAATTCTGAAAGTTGCAACACATCCGATGAGACGGTCGATCGTTCCTCCCCGCCAGGTTTGCCATGCACTGCCGGTACGGGCGATCGAACACTTGCAACCAGCACCGCACACTGCGGGAACCACTTCTCCGATTTGCCGGTTAATCGGGCATGTGGATTGCTTCTGGATAGTCACACTTCGGAATGAATGAATTCAGTGGACAACTGACTTCGTGCGAGAAATGCGCCAAATCGTTCCGTTCCCATCCTCCGTGACGAAGAGCGAGCCGTCCCTTGCGACTGCAACTCCCACGGGGCGGCCCCACACCTGTTTATCGGATACAACGAATCCTGTCATAAAATCCTCATATTCCCCCGTGGGCTTGCCGCTCTTATCGAAAAGCAGGCGGACAACTTTATAGCCAGTCCGGATCGATCGGTCCCAGGAGCCATGCAGAGTAACGAAGGCGCTCCCGTCATATTCGGCAGGGAAATCCTCGCCTTTATAGAACACGATCTGGAGGGGAGCCGAGTGGGCTTGGATGAGCACATCAGGAACGGTTACGCGGCCTTGCAGGTCGGTGTGCTCGCCTTTATGGCGCGGATCTTCGTGGCCGCCGATGTAAAACCATGGCCAGCCATAGAGGCGCCTTCATGGACATAAGTCGCGTAATCAAAGGGAGTGTTATCTCCGAGACCATCTCGCTCATTGACGACCGCCCATAGTTGGTCTGTCGCGGGCTGTATGGTAATACCTGCGGGATTTCGAATTCCCGTGGCATAGACTTTCTCGTCCGTACCGTCGGGATTAAAGGACAGAATATTAGCGCGGCCTTCTTCGCTGTCCCAGGCGGCGCCGGGCGGATGAGCCTTATTCCAACCGTCAATTCCACCAGGGACAAGAGGCGCGGGAAACATATCAAGAGCAGCGTTAGAACCCGAGGCGACCGTCACCAGAAGGCGCTTACCGTCAGGAGTAAACAGAATGTCGCGAGTCCAATGATGAGTCGCCGGAATGCATTCGACAATAGCCTCGGGCTTGGCGGTGGTCTTCAGGTCACCGTTCTTGTACGGGAAACGAACGACGCTGCTGCTGTTGGCAATGTAGATCCATTGGGGATCACGTCCCGGAGGATAGAATGCGATTCCGTACGGTTGATGAAGCCCGGCAACAAACACCTCACTGATTGTCGGCTTGGAGGAACCAGACGGAATCCGATACACGCGTACCTCGTTCTCCGAGCTGTTCGCTACGAAAAGGTCCCCATTTGGCGCGGCACGGATGGCCCGAGGTTGCGCAAGACCCGATGCAACGAGTTCAGCCGTGAAGCCCTCCGGAACTCGCGGTCTCGCTCCGACAGGCATAGGAACTACCTCGGCGAAGCTCGGCTCTTCCTTCCCGATCTCCGGTAGATCCTGCGCAGTGATTAGCCGCCGGACTCCCGGGGCGTCATTGTGCCAGTCTCCGAAGGCCGCCGTACCAACGACTACCTTATTTGCTTCCTGGCCCACCTGCGTGTAAGCGCTTTGGTCTGGGAGCAGGAAGACGATCCCGCAAATGAGGATCGCAGATAAAACGCTCCCGGGTGTAAGCAGACCTTTTGGGCCGAGGATTCCATGACGATGGACGTGTTGCATAAATGTTCCTTTCTTGTTTGAACCTTAGGCTCTTGCATAGTTCATAGGAGGCCTGGATTTTCACACGGTCCGTGATCTTCTCATCGAACATGCGACCGTAACTCGTTCTTGCGCGGCACACAGAGGTGTGCTTCTCCCCATTAGTCATTGCTATGGTTCTTAACAGCACGTGTTGTTCCATCCAAGCCGACTCCAGGGCTCTGGCACCCCTTGTTATCAGCTAACCTGGAGTTTGCAAGTCGAAGAATGAAGGTCGAGCGACAGAAACTGGCGGCGTACACCAGGCCAGTGACGGCTGTCATTCCTAGCGGGGCGTACGGTATAACCTTTCAGTAGTTGACTGCTCGCCATGAATAAGCAGCCGACTGAGTACATTGCGATTGCTCATTGCCGGCACTTCCCTCTCAAAAAGACTGGATCGTCTCTTAAAACTTGTAGCCGGTCCACAAAGCCCAATAGTTGAGGTTGCGCCCAGGTTGCGTCTGCTTTATAAAGCTGCCCGCATAAAAGATTCCGTAGTCTCCCTGAAACCACAGGTGACGAGTCTTCTGCCAGCGAATCTGCGTGCCCGGTCTATGCCCGACGTAGCGTGCCTGGCTTGCATTGCCGGCGCGGATCAGGGTTCCCGGTACGTTGTAGACGCCATCGTCAAGACTTTCTCGCCACTGCACGATCCAATCAAACGAGGCAGCGACATTGTGAGGCAGTGCTATCTCGACGTGAGGATGAACATCTATAAAGTTGATTGGGCCTGGTCCGGTCGTAGCCAGGACACCGAAATAGTCGCCCTTCGGAAACAGAGGATTGAACGTACCCAAAGTATTCGAGGCCGGATGATCCCCGCTTGAGATGTCGGCCTTCACGCTGAAGCGTGGCTTTAGAGGCATATTCGGAAATCGATAGCCCGTCTCTGTAGCGACCGTCCACGCTCGAATGTTTCCCGAACCAAACGTGCCGAACTGCCACAGAGCTTCGTCGTCAAAGTCCAAACCGGGCCGCTCGGTCGCAATGGGACGGGAGACTCGTCCCCCGATGGATTGACGTACCTCCTGAGCCGTGCCGCATTGGAATGTGGCCTGCTTTCTATCCAACCCCAGGTAGTACAGTTCTACTGACGTTTTCGGTGTGGGTCGCGAAGCATATACTCCCCAGAAACCTACCTGGCTGTTTGGCCGATCGTCAAAGAAGCCAAATTTGTCCAGGCGTGGACGCATCGCAAATCCGTCCACTAGCCAGTCATTGATTTTGCTTTTGACCATGAAACCAGCAAAACTCAGGCGGACATTCGGTCCCTCACGAACGTCGATAAGCCGGCCAGATCCGTACTCGAGTTCCTGTATTCCGGCCCTCAGCTCGATGGAGTTGTGACTTTCTGCGGTTCCAACCTGCAGGAATGCGGCTTGAAAGTCGAGTTTCTTCTCGTCAATAGGACGCGGACCGCCCTGCCGGAAGGAATTTATGCCGCTTTTAAAGTCAACAAAGGTGCGAACATGCTTTCCGTAATGAATATCGAAACCCAGCATGTATCTTTGGTTGAGATACCCATTCCAGTAGGGAGCCTGTCCCCAATAATCGTTGCCGATCTGTTCCCATACTTGTCGGGCTTCTCCACTGATCGTCATGAACCAATCATTGTTGTCACCTCGAAGCCGGATATATTTGATCGGGTCCCAGAAGTCCTGACGGTTGGCAGGATTAGCAAGAAAACTCCAGTCTTCATCCTCCCGGAGTAACATGAAGCTCCTGTCTGGCTCGTCCGGACTGGCAGACGATATGGACTGGGCCCCTGCGGGCGCTCGTGCGACGAGCAATACAACTGCCGCCAGCATGAAAAAAAATCGCATCAAGGTGTTTGATCAACCTCATTTCGGTTCGTCGGTGATCGAGTGGATCTCCGCAATATAGCCGCCTGGGAATTGCACCAGGGCTGCTGCGCGCTTGTCGGCAGTGTAGGGAGGAACCAGTACCTGGACTCCCGCCGCCTTGGCCTTGGCGAGGGTAGCCGCGAGATCCGAAACCTCGTAGCCCATCATCTCGTGCCCGTATGGATACGGAAGATGGCCATCGGTTACGAGAACCGTCAGCTTGCCAAAGTTGGATTGGATACGGATTCGTCGATAGGTGTCACTCGGCCGTCCGATCTCAACACCGGGAGCGTGCGCATCATCGGCGATGACATTCCCATGACTAAAGGCAAGAAAGCTGTCTACGAAGGCAGTCACGCGATCGGCGGACACATAGACACGGTTTTCCGGAATGGTTTGAAGATCTTTATAGGACGGCGCGGTCGTGTGCCAATAGAGCTGCGTGTTCACGCCGCCCGGCCACTGGATAATGGCATCTCGTCCAATTGGGTCATTGAATGGAGTTACAAGAACGTCGGCGCCTGTCGCGCGAGCGGCCTGGATCGCCGCATCGAAATCGGTCACGAGGTAACCCGATCGCTCTGTGCCAAACGGATACGGAACCGGCGTCTTGAATCCGAAAACCGACAGGGTTCCTACGGGAGTCAGCACCAGCTGGGACTTGGTGCTGCTCGGCGTTGGCGTCACGGTGAAGACGCCCTGTTTGGATGTTGTCCCGCCGAAGGTTGCTACGAGGCTGGCGACGAAGCGGTCGAAGTCCTCGGGCGCGACGTAGACGTGGGTTGTATCGTATTGGGGCCCCACGGTTACGTTGGGGGTAACCGTAGCAGCGTCGGCGACTGCCAGGGTGGTGCTCCGCATCGGGAACGGACGAGCAATTCCCGTACTCAGAAAGATCGCGAAAACAATCACGCCAAAGGATTTAGTGATACGCATTGAGTCTCCTTTCACGAGTGGTCAGCATCACAAGATTAGTGTTGATCGTTCAGTAAAGTCGCGATGCGTCCTTACCGCGGCAGGGACTTCCTGCTATATGAGAAGGACGGGGCCAGCATCAATCTTCATACGAAAAAGAACATATGGCTTTTCCCGTCGGTCGACACCTTCATTGAACTGGGGTTGGCGATGCAATTGGTTGGCGGTGAAATATAAATACCCATTGGACGCCATCGATAACGTGTCAGGCCACAAGATCCGAGGATCGTGGGCGATCGTCTGCCATTCGCCGTTGGTCTGGAGTTGCCGGATGCTATTGTTCTCATAGTCGCCAGCGTAGACACGCCCCTTGTCATCAGATTCCAAGCCGTCGGAGGCACCCTTCTCTCCGAGATCAACTATGGACTTCGAGACCGCAGCGTCGTCAGCCGAGCGGTCGCGCAACAGCTCTGTTGATACGGAGAACAGTTGACGGCTTGACAATGGGCAGTAGTAGAGTTTCAATCCGTCGGGCGAGATGGCAATTCCGTCTGAGGAGCAATTGAATGCAATCGGAGGTTTACCCTTCTCGCGAAGCGCAAAACGCTCTCCTTCAACTAAGGGAATGAACGAAGGGTCAGGAGAAGTTGACGGGTGTCCGGTCAACCTACGCCAGTTTTCTCCGCTATCAAGGTCAACCACAATGATGCCACCAGGCCCAGTCGCAGTAGAGTCGGTGAGATACGCGAAACCTGCTTTCCCCCGTCGCAGGTCGAATCGAACGTCGTTGACGTAGGTGGTCGGCGTTGCCGTTGTTGAGGAAAAGACGATCGTTTTCACGACTTTATTCGTTGCCAAGTCGATTGCTAACATCTTTGCGCAGCCAGGAAGAGGCGCTCCGAATTCTAGGACGCCAGTGTCGAGTATCCAAAGCCGGTTTGATGGATCGACTATGACGCTCTGCACACTGCTTAGGGTCTCACCGGGTCTGGAGGGATCGAAGTCGTTTATGGCTTGGTCGGGATAAGCCACTACTTTATTGTCTCGAATCTCACCGACCGTGAACGGGACGTTGTCTCCCCAACGTGGGAAGCTGATGAAAATGCGCCCACTTGAACTGACAGTAACGCCTGTGGGCATCGCGCCATGGAATTCAAAAACGGGCTCGATCCGTCCAATCGTGCGATCTGAGGCAGGGTGCGTATCAACGGTCGACGTCGGTGTGGCTGTCTTCATTTGACCTCCAGACGTTCGTGCGATTGCGCTCGCTGATCCCAATGCTTACCCACGAGACAAACGGATGCAGCATGTGCCACGGTCACATTCTTCGTAAGAATCCAACCGCCGAGCTGTTCTCCGAGCACCATTCCCAGGAGGCCGAGCAGAGCGACGATGGGCGGGGCCGGACTCTTTACGCGAATCACTCCGTACAAAATGCCGACAAACAAACCCACTGCAAATGAAATGAGCAGTACCTTCATCGCTTGCTCTCCTCTGGCTCTTCGCAGCTAAAAGGCGAAGCAATCACATCCCAGGCCCCAGATGGCTTCACCCAGACGCGGGGTTGACTTACGTTGGACAGCTGCATGGTTGCGGCAGCTATGGGTAAACGCTTTGACAGGATGCTCTAGCGGATTGTAGTACCCCCCATAATGAGCAGTGGGCGCCCAATCAAGCGCTGCCGGGAGCGGCGACGGGGCAAGCTTATCAAAATCTTTATTGGCATACACAACCTCGCCGCCAACAACCGTAAGCACCGATTGAAGGTCTTTGATTTCTTCTTCCGGCACAGTGAAATAGTCCGCGGTCAGTACAGCGAAATCTGCCAGCTGACCAGGAAGCAGACAACCTTTAGTGCCATCCTCGGCCGAAAACCAACTGCTGCCTTGCGTATAGAGACGAAGCGCTTCCTCACGCAACATGCGATTGCTTTCCGAATAGATGCTCAAACCACCCAACGTTTTTCCGGAAGAAAGCCAGTATAGAGCCACATAAGGGTTGAAACTCGCAACGCGAGTAGCATCCGTTCCTGCCCCCACAGGCAGGCCAAGTTCAAGCATCCGACGAATAGGTGGTGTACGCTGCGCTGCTTTCTTGCCGTAGCGGTCGACGAAATACTCTCCCTGATATGCCATGCGGTGCTGCACTGCAATGCCTCCGCCAAGCGCAGCAACCCGTTCAATATTTTTGTCGGTGATCGTCTCTGCATGATCGAAAAACCAATGCAGTCCGTTGAATGGGATATCGCGATTGACCTTCTCGATCACATTCAAAAAGCGTTCGATGGATTCGTTGTATGTTGCGTGGAGGCGGAAGGACCATCGCTTTTCCGCAAGCAAACGCACAACCTGCTCCAACTCTGCTTCCATCACTTCGTCGAGATCGGGCCGTGACTCAAGAAAGTCCTCGAAGTCTGCAGCGGAAAAGACCAGCGTCTCCCCCGCTCCGTTTAGCCGGTATGTCTGGTCACCCTGATACAGCTTCGTGCTGCTTGTCCAGTTTTTAAAATCTTCCAACTCGTGTTTCGGTCGCTGTGTAAAGAGGTTGTACGCGATACGAACTGTCATTTGCTTCTTTTGGTGCAGCGCTTCAATGACCTTGTAGTCGGCCGGGTAGTTCTGAAATCCTCCGCCGGCATCAATGGCGCTGGTAATGCCCAGGCGATTGAGTTCGCGCATGAAATGTCGAGTAGAAACGAGCTGGTCCTCATAGTTCAGCAACGGTCCCTTCGCTAGAGTTGCATAGAGGATGCCCGCATTTGGTCTTGCGATCAGAAGTCCGGTCGGATTGCCGTGCTTATCTCTCTGAATTTCTCCCCCTGGGGGGGTCGGCGATTCTTTCGTATACCCTACAGCCCGCAAGGCGGCCGCATTCAAGAACGCGCGATCATAGAGGTGCAGAACAAACACAGGAGTATCGGGAGAGACCTTGTTAATCTCATCTAAAGTGGGCATCCGTCTCTCCGCGAATTGAAATTCATTCCACCCGCCGACGACGCGCACCCACTGTGGCGCAGGAGTCCGCTGCGCCTGTTCCTTCAGCATTTGTAATGCGTCAGCGAGAGAAGGCACACCGTCCCAACGCAGTTCCATGTTGTAATGTAATCCGCCACGGATGATATGCAGATGAGAGTCGTTTAACCCGGGGATGACAGTGTGACCAGCTAGATCTATGACTGCGGTTTCAGGCGTGCGCGAGCGGAGCACTTCCTCGTTTGTTCCGATTGCGCTGATCTTTCCAGACTCAACGGCGAGTGCCTGAACAAAATACGGCTTGCCGTTTGTCGCGATCTTTCCATTGAAGAAAATTGTCGTTGGCATATCTACCTCTGCATGATTGGTTTGGTCTCAAAAGGCGAGAGGCCGGAGTCCGATTCCGGCCTCGTTGCTCGCTTATTTGTGAACTACTTCGAGTGGCACATCCCAGCCCTCGTACGCGGTCGCAGGTGCGCCATGAACCATGGTGTATGCATATTCGACTCCCATGCCGTATGCTCCGCCATGGTGCTTTACTACGTCCATCACAGCGGTATAGGTGTCCCTGCGAGCCCAATCGCGTTGCCATTCAAGCATCACCTGAATCCAGGTGACTGGCTTAGCCCCTGCCTGCTCGACCCGGCGCATCGCAGTCTCATGCGTGCGCAGATCGAGGTCGCCAACGCAATCTTCGACGACATACACTTCAAAGCCGTCATGAATAGCCTGGATAGAGGGAAACGCAACACAGACCTCGGTCCAGAGTCCAGCGAGAACAATCTTCTTGCGGCCTGTCTTTTTCACAGCAGCAACGAAATTCTCATCGTCCCAGGAGTTCATGCTGCTGCGCTCAATTGGAGTCTGATCTGGATAGATTGCTTGAAGCTGCGGCCAGAGGTACCCGCTGAAGGACTTTGTTTCGACCGTGCTCAGGATGAGAGGCACCTCGAAGATCTTCGCAGCCTTCGCGAACCCGACAACGTTGTTAATCAATGACTGCCTGTCAATGCTGTTTATTCCGAAAAGCATCTGTGGCTGATGATCAATCAGCGTTACAACACAATTGTCTGGAGTGAGCAACCCTTTCTCACTCCGCTTGGCAAGGCCGTTGTTCTGAGTCATAACTTTTCTCCTCTTTTGAAATGAATGGACTATTAAGCGCTCCCGTTTGCACGCATCAGAAGAACCAGTCGCGCTGCTGC
>JBAVYX010000390.1:0-13998 GCA_049588475.1 Silvibacterium sp.
CCGCCGCCGCGGCGGACCCTGGAACCATCGCCGTTTTTCTCGACTCCGCGTCAGCCCAGGCGGTTCTCACCACCGCCGCCCAGTCTCTTCCTGCTGGCTCTCACACGCTCACCGCTTCATTTCCGGGAGATATCAATTTCGACACCAGCACATCCGCGAACGTTCCCGTCACCGTTGGGCAAACTGCGCCTGTCATCACCTGGTTGCCGCCAGCCAGCATCGTTTACGGTACAGCTCTAAGCGCAACACAACTGAACGCGACCGCCAATCTGCCCGGAACCCTCGCCTACACCCCCGCCGCAGGAACCATTCTCAAGGCGGGAACGTCGACGCTTTCTGTGCTCTTCGCTCCGTCGGATAGTTTCGACTACTCGGCCGCGACCGCTTCTGTGTCCATCACGGTTACAAAAGGCGCATCTATCATTACCTGGCCACCGCCTGCGGCGATCGAGTACGGAACTCCGCTCGGAGCCGCGCAGCTCAATGCCACCGCCAATGTACCGGGCACATTTGTTTACACCCCCGCTGCCGGAGCGATACTCCAGCCCGGCTCAACCACGCTCTCTGTAGTCTTCAATCCCACCGATGCCGTTGACTACTCCACCGCAACCGCCTCCGTGCCCATCGCGGTGACCCCGGCCTCTCTCAGCAGCATCTCTCCTGCAAGCGCCAATCTGGGTGGAGCAGGCTTTAGCCTGAGCGTTGTTGGACAGGGATTCACACAAGGGGCCACCGTTCAATGGAATGGATCAGCTCTGGTCACCTCTTACGTCGATCTAAACCATCTGACCGCACAGGTACCGGCTTCGTTGCTCACAACTGGGGGCACGGCAACTGTAACCGTTATGGATCCGGCTTCCGTCCCCGTCAGTGGCTCTGCAACATTTACGATCATTTCTCCGACCGCGGTCGCCAGCGCGACTGGACCGCAAACCAGCGATCCGGCTACGCAACCGAGCATTCAAGTCACGCTGAATCCTTATCCTGCCGACGTGACGGTTTCGCTCACGCTCAGCTTTGCCCCGGCCCCTCCGAATCAGGTAAGCGATCCAACGATTCTTTTTGCGAATGGCACGACGATCGACACATTTGTGGTGCCGGCTAATTCAACAGCCGCCATCGCTCCCATCAGCTTGCAATCCGGCACGACCGCGGGAACCATCACCATAAACGTGCAGCTTACTGCCGGAGGATCCAACATCACCCCGTCAACGCTGGCCCCTATCGTCATCACAGTGCCGGCCGAGGTTCCTGCTATCAGCAGTGTGACACTTACCCGAAACGGACAAACTCTACAGCTGGTGATTGATGGACTGTCTTCTCCGCGCGATATGTCCCAGGCTGATTTTCATTTCACCGCAGCACCCGGCGCCACTCTCAAAACCACGGATTTGACCGTATCGCTGACCGGGGCTTTCACCACCTGGTATCAAAACCAGGCTTCGACAGCCTTCGGCACGGCGTTCGAGTACACGCAGCCATTCACGCTGGATAGCGCCGCGACTGATGTCCAAAGCGTCACCGTTACACTTACAAATTCTGTGGGCAAGTCACAACCGGCCAGCGCTCAATGATTCGCCTTATGGGAAGAGAAGGACCTATGCACACATACACTTTGCCGTTCCGGACGATTGCTCTTTCACTTTGCTTCCTCATTGCTGGCGGTGAGGCTTGCACGCTATCGGCCCAGTCCGCGCCGCCGCCCAAGTCGCTGCAAATCGTGATCCTCGATGGCGAGGGTGCCCTCAATAACATCAAGCAGCGCACCGCCCATGAACCCATCGTGCAGGTGCAGGATGAAAATCACAAGCCGGTCGCGGGCGCGGTCGTCATTTTCCTGCTCCCCAACTCCGGCGCAGGCGGGACTTTTAATGGCGCACTAAGCTTCTCTACTGTCACTGACGCGGAAGGCAAAGCCGTCGCACAGGGCCTGACGCCGAACAATATCACGGGGCAGTATCAGATTCAGGTACGCGCGAAATACAACGACCTGAGCGCGGAAAGTGTCATCGCGCAACAAAATTTTCTTGAAAAAACCGCCGCCCCAACTCATGCCGTTGGTCATCCATTCTTAAAATGGGTTCTCATTGGAGGCGCCGTGGCTGGCGCTGGAGTTGCCATCGGCTTTGCAGCAACACAGAGTTCGCATTCTACGACCATTACAGCGGGCCCACCGACCGTAGGAGCTCCTTGATCCTCTCGCTGGAGACGATCAACGGTTAAGAAAGCTACTACCCGATCGCAATCGTTCAGGGAACGGTAAATCGCTCCGCATTTTCCCAACCTCCTCCGGCTTACCCAAGAGGAAAGGAGATACGGTCTTCTTTGGCGTTCTTAGATCAACGCCCCTGAGAGAACCAGAGAACCTGTAGCTCGCCAAAATACAATCTGGCTCAAGATGGGCCGGGTCATGAAGTTAAGGACAGTTTTGCCAGTACCCGCCGGTCGAAATGGCTGATCGATCGTCTGAGCCGGCACGCGATTACGGTAACTTGCCGACGGAATGGACGTCGAGCAGTGAACTTACCGGAATCCCCGGGCAGTTGTTCTGTGCGAGACGCGAACCCAGTTGCAGATTCGATGGGCCGGGAAGGTCTATACTCCTGGCACTGGACATTCGTCCATGCAAGGAGGACTTTGTCATGGTTAAGCCAATTCCCGATGGATATGGCTCTATCACCCCGTATCTTATCTTCGAGGATGCCAAGTCCGCGATTGATTTCTACGCGAAGGCATTCGGCGCGCAGGAACTCTTCCGAATGCCGATGGGGGACCGGATCGGCCACGCCGAGATCCTGATCGGGAACTCTCGGATTATGCTAGCCGATGAAGCCCCGCAAATGGATGCGTACGGCCCCAAAAATCACAACGGATCGCCCGTCAGTCTGATGCTCTACGTCGATGACGTCGACACCTTCACCAAAAAGGCCATCGCAGCGGGAGCCAAAGTCTTGCGTCCGGTGAAAAACCAGTTCTACGGCGATCGTTCCGGGACTTTTCTCGATCCGTTCGGCTACAAGTGGACGATCGGCACACACGTTGAAGATGTTTCGCCGGAGGAAATGCAGAGACGCATGGCGAGCGCGACTGTAGGCTAGAGTCTTGCAACGTTGGTGTAAGAAGAATGGACTGGGGGGCCACCATTTGAAAAATGACACTACACAGTAATACATCGGCCGGTCGGGGTCCTTCGGACCGGGCTCGGGTACACCCTCAAAGCGAAGGTCGTGGCCCCACTCATCGCCGGTCAGCGGCGAGTAGGTCGCCGCGCTGACCTTACGCACACCCGGAATGGCCGACAGCCAGTCCTGAATCTCGCGGAACAGTGGGACCAGTTGCTTCCCAGTCGTAGTGGGAGAGGGCCGGATTTCTTACTGATCCCTTTGCGAATTATCAAATTCAGATGCTGCCGGGTGGCGTCGCGCGAGGAGGGAAATACCCGTCGATTCTCTGGTCGATTATGTGCCGCGTCCTCGGCGCACGCAATCGTCGCCAACGAACAAGTAAGGCAGCTTCTTATTTCGCGGTCCAGCCGCCGTCGATGATGATGTCGGTTCCCGTGATGTACCCCGCGGCCTCCGAACAGAGATAGCAGGCCAGAGACCCAATCTCCTCCACCTTGCCCCATCGCCCAATCGGAAGACTGGCGAGGAACTGCGCATTGACTTCTGGATTTTTCAACACTGCCGCATTCATGTCCGTTTCAAAGGGCCCAGGACTGATGCCGTTCACGGTGATTCCCTCGTTCGCTAATTCGAGCGCTAATGCCCGTGTGAGACCGAGAAGAGCAGCCTTCGCCGACGAATACGCGGTACGTGCCGGCAACGATACATGACTCATGATCGAGGTCATGTTCAGAATGCGACCGTAGCCGGAGCCTTTCATGTCGGGCACGAATGCCCGGCACATCAGAAATGTCGAGATAAGACTCGAGTCCAGAACGCTGCGAAATTCGTCCAGCGAAAAATCTATCAGACTCTTTCGAACATTCGTTCCGGCATTGTTAATCAGAATCTGTGGATGTCCGAATCGCTGACGCACGGCTTCTGCCAGGCTTGCGACCTCATTCTCCTGGGTGACATCGGCGACAAAGATGTCGGCAGTCCCGCCCGCTTCGATGATTGCATCGCGGACCTGCTCCAGGCGTTTGATGTCGCGCGCCACCAGCGCGACGCTTGCGCCGGCTTCGGAGAGGGCCTTCGCCATCGCCTCACCCAGACCACGGCTTCCGCCAGTGATTACGGCTGTACGGCCCGTCAGCTTGATGATCATTTTTCCCCATCCTGCAGGCTCCAGGCGTAAAGGCTGTCGAACGCTCCGAACAAAATATATTGTTTGCCGTCCAGCATGTGTGAAATAACACCGCCCCGATACATTCGCGCCGAGTTCGTCATGCCAAAGCACCTGGCCTTTGCCGGCACTATAGATGATTACATTCTTCTGGTCGTCACCAGTGATGAGCAGGTTGCTCGCAGTCGTAAGGATGCTCTGCTGACGCTCTTCGCAGCCATCGCAATGTTTCTCGCTTTGATTGAAGTGTATGGGCTGCTTACCTATTCCGTCAGGGAGAGGACAGGAGAAATGGGAATCCGCATGGCGCTTGGCAGGTTCCCTTGGGACTTCTTTCGGGGGTTGCTAGGCGAGGAGCCAGCCGAGGCCGAGGATCACCACAAATAGATTCCCCAGCTTTGTTACTGGTTCATGAAGCAGGCGCGCTATGGAGTTGCCCCAAAAAGCGCCCCTGCACCCGCGGTCACCGCCATGGCCAGAGCACCCCAGAATGTGACGCGTGCTGCGCCCTTGAGCATACTTGCGCCACCGGCAGATGCGGCCCATGCTCCGAGAATGGCGAGAAAGAGCAGAGAAGCTCCAGCTACAAGGGGAACTAGAAGAGCTTCAGGGGAAGCGATCGCAGCCGCAAGTGGCAGCGCCGCTCCCACCGCAAAGCTGAGAGCTGAAGACAGCGCCGCCTGAATAGGGCGTGCCGCGAGAACTTCCGATATGCTCAGCTCGTCGCGGGCATGCGCGCCAAGAGCATCATGCGCCATCAGCTGGTCGGCAACTTGTTTAGCGAGCGACGGATCGAGACCGCGAGCGACATAGATAGCCGCCAGCTCTTTGCGTTCACCCGCATCATCCGTTCTCAGTTCTTCGCGCTCGAGTTCCATATCGGCCTTTTCTGTGTCCGCTTGTGAGTGCACAGACACATACTCCCCAGCCGCCATTGCCATGGCCCCTGCGACCAAGGCGGCGACAGCGGCAACCAGGATATCGTGATGGTGGCCATTCGCGGCTGCCACCCCCAGCACGAGACTCCCTGTCGAAAGAATGCCGTCGTTGGCGCCCAGCACAGCAGCCCGGAGCCATCCAACGTGCTCTGTGCGATGTTTTTCCTTCTGCCGTCGAACCATGTAGCGACCCCTATTCTCCCGAAGACTCTAGGACACAAGTTAGTAGCTATCCCCTTGGGGCATCAAATATATCCTTTCCTTGGCTCGAACAGCACCCAGCGCTCTGCGAATTTCTGGCAGCATTCCTGTAATCGCCGTTCTCCGAAACTGTGACGGCCTTCGAGTGGATCGTATAGCGATCATTATTGTTTTCGTGTTGTGGACCACGGTAATGGTGTTCGCGCAGGCGCACCAAGCCATCCACCCTTAAGCAAGATGCTGGCTTCCCAGGTCAGCGGAGGGGGCTCCAACGCTCTTTCGTCATTCGTTACAAAGGCGTCCTGAGATTCAACTCGAGATTCATCTTCCTGTTACAAAAGTGGCAGGATAATTCACATGCGCTTCGCGGTCTCCATTTGAGTGACATGGGAGCATGGGAATTGTTTCGAGAGCGCGGGGAATCATGCTGCATGCAATATGGAGCCTTGCAGCGTTCGGGCATGCCCGGCAGATGCCTGGGACGAGTCCTGCAGGTTCTTCTCAGCAATCGGGATCGGCCGGTTCCGTGGGAGCGCAGAATCCGGCTCGCGCCAATCCGGCGCAGCAAGATGCGCTCGACAACCCCATCCTGGAGCAGAACGACGAAGAAAGAAATATCACCTACGTGGAATCGCACGTGACTTTTGAGTATCGTCACGACGAGTTCGATGGGGGCTCAAACGGCGATAGCTTCAAGACGGAGTGGCTTCAGTCCTTCGGGCCCGGCCATCGTATGGCTGCCGGCATCGAACGCCCCTTCGAACACGCGAGCGGCGAGCAAGGCGAACCCAGCGCAAATGGTATCGGAGATATCAAGCTCGAATTCAGGTGGATGCTGGCCAAGGGCGAGAAGTTCGAACACGCCGCCGGCATTGAATTCATCTTGCCTTCAGCGAGTAATGACGAGATTGGCGAGGGCCAAACGGTCCTCACATTCATTTCGGGCTGCTCCGCGCAACTGACCACCCACACGCTGCTCTGCGCGGAATTGGGATATAACAAGGCAGTCCAGAACCAGCGTGAAACTCCAGGAGTCAACAGCATGGAACCTGAGCTCATCCTCAGCCAGGCTTTCGCCAGGCGCTTGGGAGGGTATCTTGACTGGGACAGCTACTACGACTTCGGCGTTGACGAGTACGTGCAGACAGCACAGACAGGACTGGAGTTCGCATTAGATCGTCAGGAAAAGTGGACCTTTTCTCCCGTTGTGCTTTTCCCCCTGGATCACGCGGCTCGAGTCATAGAAACAAAGAATGCCGTTGGCTTCGATTCGAATTACATCTTCTAGGGTTCCACTCCATAGAACTGGAGGTACGACCACTCTCATGGTTCAACTTAGTCAGACTCCCGCCCACGACTTGCTGGACCAATGGCCGCACCTACGCAGATCTCAGCGTGTGCAAGCGTTTGACGCGCTTCCACGCGAATACATGGATGTTTTCTTCCTCAGTCTGGACGCGAAAGCGCAAACGGAGCTCGTGCTTGCCCTGAAGGAAGGAGAGCGGCGCCTGTTGGTGCGTTTGCTGGCTCCTGACGATGCCGCTGACTTGATTCAGGAATCCCCGCAGCGTGAGCGCGAGTATCTGATGGGGCTCATGGACGACATGACCAGGCAGGAAGCGAAGGCCCTGCTGGATTATCGCGAGGACGTAGCCGGCGGCTTAATGAATCCACGCTTCGCCCGGCTTCGTCCGGAGGAAACCGTCGACCAGGCCATCACCTACCTGCGCCAGCAACTAAGCCAGGTAGAGATGATTTATTACGCTTACGTGCTTGACGACAACCAGCGACTTTTAGGGGTTATCTCCCTCAAGGACCTGGTCAGAGCTGAGCAGAGCAAAGCTGTAGCGGACGTTATGACGACCAAAGTGCTTAAGGTTTCTGACGACGCCAATCAGAAAGAGATTGCCCATCTGCTTACGAAACACGGTGTAAAGGCAATCCCCGTGGTTGATGCAAAAGAGCATATGAAGGGCATTGTGACGATCGACGACGTGATCGACGTGCTGCGCGAGGTAGACACCAAAGACATACAAAAGATTGGTGGAATGGAGGCCCTGGATGGGCCCTACCTTGAGACTGGCTTCGGGGCCATGCTGCGCAAACGCGCCGGCTGGCTGGTGATCCTGTTCCTCGGCGAAATGCTGACCGCAACCGCCATGACCCATTACGAGCACCAGATCCAGCAGGCAGTTGTGCTCGCGCTGTTCATTCCCCTCCTGATCAGCAGCGGAGGCAACTCCGGCTCTCAGGCTACGACCCTGATCATTCGTGCCATTGCCCTGGGCGAACTGCGTCTCCGGGATTGGTGGCGCGTGATTCGCCGTGAACTGATGGCTGGAATCGCTCTTGGATTGTTGCTCGGCACGATAGGGTTCCTGCGTATCGTTGTCTGGCAGTCTGTCAGCCCCATCTATGGGGAGTTCTACAAGTTGGTCGCCATAACCATCTTTCTGAGCCTGCTTGGCGTCGTAACGTTCGGAACGATTGCCGGTTCGATGCTGCCATTTATCCTGCGACGCTGCGGACTTGATCCGGCGAGTGCTTCTGCGCCGTTCGTGGCGACACTGGTCGACGTTACCGGACTCATCATCTACTTCAGTGTGGCTAAGGCGGTTCTCAGTGGAACATTGCTGTGATTCAATGTCGTCCGCGCGACTGCCGCCGGGATCTCCTGGACCACGTGATCACTCTACGTCCAAACCTGGCGCCCTGCTTTCCGTGTGGGCATTGAGGTTGAAGCCTCTCCGGCTGCGCGAAAGGGCTCCCCGAGCTGACAGTGCACGGGGAGCCCCCAGGTTGGCTGCTCTGTTAACTGCTTTCTACCAGCCGTGGTCCTCATCTTCGGGAGCCAGGGCAACGCCGCGGAACGCTTCGCCGGCGCGGGCCGAGCGAATCGTGACGAACCTGTCAAGGTAACCGTTTGTTGCCGGCTGGGAGGCGCTGATGCGATCGGTGACCTTCACCAGCTTGTTGGGATCGGCGCCGTTGTCGCCGTTTTGGCTGATTGTGGACGTGATGGTGTAAATCGTGGCGGTACCGTCGTGGTTGACGACGCCGATGATGTTGCGGCATCCGCCGGTCGCGGGCTCGATCGACGCGGGATAGTTGCGGACACTATAGGGCACGCCGAGGTTGAGTCCATTCTGGATGACGTACTTCCGCACCCAGGTTTGGCCACTGGCCGTTGTCGTGAGGACCCATTTTTGAAGGCCGGCAGTCGCCAGCGTACCCGCGTCAGCAACGTTCATCTGTCCGTTGATCACCTGATTTGGTGTGTAGATCAGGTCGCCCTCGTCACAGACGTACAGCGTAGTGGGATTCGCGAACCAAATCCCAAAAGGATAATCGCCACCTGGGCTGTTGGTGCTGGCACTGGTATTGGGGAATCCAGGAAGGATCGTGTACGGTTCGTTGACGGTACCGCCCGCAGGCGCGTTCGAAGTGGTGGGCAGAACGCCTGGGATACCGAGTTGATAGACGGTATTGATGCCATTACCGCCGCTGCCCTTTGTGACATACAGCGTATCGTCAAAGATCGTCATGCCGCGGAAGTTCGTGTCCTTGCCGGGCTTGTCTCCCGCGAACACGAAATAGGAAATCATGTTGTTGTTCGGCGGGACGAGCGGTGTTGCGCCAGGAACGAAGAGCTCGGCGCCCGTCGAGTGAGATAGATTGAAGCCGAGCGTCGTCATCGGCACCTGCTTCTTCGACAGCCCACCGTTGTTGTCGTTTCCGACCGAGTAATAGAGCCAATTGTGCGCTTTGATCACAGCACGGGAGTTGTCGCCGCTGTAGGCGTCACCATCGGTGTAGGAGATGTGGCCCCAGGCGTCCACTTCCGCGATGGAGCGGTAGTAAGCAGTCGGATTGGTTGCGCCGGCATAGCTAGCGACCGAGGGATTGGTCGGGTCACAGAGGCCCGGCGTACTGGAGGCCGAAACGTCGAGCAGATTCGGCGCAGTCGGCGAGGTGGGACCCACGTTCGTGCCCTGCGTGAGGATGTTGGTGGTCGGATCGAGGGTGAGGGTCGGGCAGCCGAGACCGCCGCGGTAGCCCATGAAGGTCAGGCTCCTGCCATCCAACGAGCGATTCAAAGCGAGCTCGGATTTGGAGCTGAAGCTGGTCACGATTTCGTTACCGGGAACGTGCAGCGCACCGAGCAAATCGCCATCCGTGCTGAGGTTCCAGAGAACGATGGGCGAGGAGACGCCAAAGTTCGGATCGGTGTTGGCATTGTTCCAGACGTTGTGATTGTCCTTGAGATTCGGAGCTTCTCCGTTATCGCTCGCATAGCCGCAGGTCACCGTCACGGCCGTGGTGGCCGTTGACGGCGTTTGGTCGGCTGGGAGCAGCGGCACATTGATGGTGGCTGGGTTGGGATTCGTGACCGGGCCGGTGTTCAGGCAGCCAAATGGTAATACTTCGCCGGGAGTAACGGTGTCGGCATTCCCTGCATAGACTGTACCGCTCAAAACAATGCTGCCGTGTGCAAAACCGCGGAAATCGTGATCGTGATCGAAATCTTGCTGGTCGCCCTGCTCCTGGGCATTCCCTTTGACGGTAAATGATCCTAGTGCCAACGCCCCCGCGAGAGCCGCGGCAAACACCATCGGCGTGCGCTTCTTCATGATTTCATGGCCTCCTAAGCCATATGAGGACGAGACCAGAAAAGTGGTACAGGCCGCATTACAGCTGGTTGACACGCTCATGAAAAAACGATGAACGAACCATAACGGCACATTCGATTCGGAGGTCGCTCTGTGGGCAGAGGATGGCGTCAGCCTTCTCCCTTCAACTAAAGCTCTTAAGGGAAAGACCGCAATCGCCGCCTTCCCCGCAGGCGTCACTGCTCAAATTCGTGGCGCCAAGATGAAGGAGTTTGAGTTGGAGTGTTTTGGGATTGATGTGTCCGGCGACCTGGCCTCCGAATGGTGTAACGAGCATCAAGTAGTCGTGATGCCAGGGGGGAAACCACCCTTCGACGGTCGCGGTATGATGCTTCTTGTTTTCGCAGGGGTACCGACGGCCATTGGCGCATCGAGCGCGAGATGTGGAACCAGGCTTAGATGAGCTGGCGCTAAACAGGGAACGCCCCTTCGACCTAACGTATCCACGCGAAGGAATCGGCTGGATGTCTGACAATCCCGAGCAACATCGACGGCCTCATGGCCTACTCTGTACAGCAGCGCACACAGGAGATGGGCATTCGCATGGCCCTCGGCGCCGACCGCTCCCGCATTTTCAACCTCGTCGTCTGGCAGGGCATGTACCTCGCCCTTATCGGCGCAGTCATTGGAATGGCCGCAGCCTTCGCCTTCACCCGCTTCATCGCGAGCTTTCTCTTCGGAGTCAAACCTTACGATCCTATCGTACTTGTAACCGTGCCGGCGATATTAAGCGCCGTGGCCCTCTACCCGCGCCTTAAAACTGGACCCGATGGAATCCCTGCGAGTGGAGTAATGGGGCGACTTCTCTCGCTCTAGCT
This sequence comes from Silvibacterium sp., assembly GCA_049588475.1. GTDB lineage: Bacteria > Acidobacteriota > Terriglobia > Terriglobales > Acidobacteriaceae > Silvibacterium. Next base: position 10,918 of record JBAVYX010000390.1, read on the forward strand.
GGATGCCAGCCGCGCGCCTCGTGCGACTTGTGCGGTCCAGGCGCACCCCATGATCGAATAGTCCGCAAGTCGGATGGTTGGTTTCCGGACGCGAGCTAAGACAGCCATATGTACGAGATGCCCGTTTTTTCTGCATTGTAGTCGGAGCATGAACCGTCTCATGTATCGGCCCTGGGCTGTCGGCAACCTAGAACTAATTCACATGGCCGAGTAGTCCGCAAATCGGACAAGTCCTACATAAATCTATGAGTGCGCACGCTCAGAACCGAGCATTAGCACGGGGCGCAGGGCGAGCTTCAGTTGTGCTAACGCGGTGACCGGGCTAACGTGATTGCTACCAGCCGCACTTCGCTGGAGAAGGGTTCCGGAGTCGAACGTGAGTAGGTCACGTAGATTATCTGACCACCGTTGGCGTCGTATTCAGGATGAGCATGCGCATCGTAGACATTACCCGAGGCAGGCTGCATCGCCGTGAATGCGGTCACTTCGCTCGACCATGGGCCTTCAGGGTAATGCGAGCTGCGCATCACTACATTTTGAGAGAGGGGAGCGCTATAGACTGCGATATATTGCTGCAGATAGTTGTTCCACGCAACGCTGAGGATGTTGTCGCCGGTAAAGACAGGAACCGCGTCGCCAATCTGAGCAGACCATACGCCATTGCCAACGTAATATGTCCACGCACTCCGGTCGAGCACATTTGACGGGCTCACTCTGCCCAACCTGCACCCCTTGTCGGTGCCACTGGTTGGTATTCCGCAGCCATACACATAAAGCATTCCTCCGCTGATCAGCGCCGCCGACCCAAAACTCGGCTCATTCTGATCGAACAGAAGATCGGGATGGCCCGCCACAACTGGTGGGCTTATCGTCGGACGTTGCGGCTGGTCCTGAAAGCTCTGCCAGGTAGCGACCGAGTTGCCTATGGCCTGAAAATTGAAGCTACCCGGCAGCGCATAAACCAACATATAGAAAATCAGCGCATGGCCAGAGGTGGGATCAACAACGATCGATGCGGGCCAAAGCGCCCATCTGGCCCCGCATGGTTGTTCCTGGCAGTTGTTGCTGTTGTGAGCTGCATTGAACGTCTCTTCGGCCGACGTCTCCGGGAGGATCATCGTGGGCGCGCCACTTGAATCCGGGTGTTCCTGAAAACCCGTAATGCCGTCCTGCGCATTGAGGTCGGTGGTATACGACCAGGAATCACTGATAAGCGTGAAGTCTTCTGCGTTCGGTTTGGCAAGAAAGGTGTCTCCGTACAACCATATCGAATAGCTCTGAAACACCGCGCTGTAGCCGCCGTCTCGTCCCAGAATGTCAGGATTTACCGGAAGGGTATCCAGATCTATCACCTTCGATACGGTAAGATCCGGCGGGGACCCGGATTGAACACCGCAACCGTGCGCGGAAAACCCGGCCACCGCAACCAGCAGCATGACTGGAAAATGAAGGAGTTTCCGCCGATGTGGTTGGATTCCAGTACCAACCAGACGAAGTCCGCGCAGGAGAAAGAACGACGTCATTGCTCTGTTCCGGCCTATGCATGGGCATCTGCTTGCTGACGCTCGCCGCAGGTACAAGCATAAACGGGTCATTATTAGCAGGCATAGGCGGCCGTGCGCAAAGCCTATCAAGGCCGCGTAATTAAGTAGGACGAGGGCGCACGTATTCGATTCATGCCCGGAGACAGCTACTCCAACAAAGGCCGGATACATTCGCGCAGACCAACACGCCATTCTCATTTTTCGCTTGCAATACGGCGGCGGACCATACATTCCGGGGTGGCGACAATACGTCCGCCACGGTGCAAGGACGCATATGCAGCCGCGTTGCCCCATTTTAGAAAGAAAGCCGGAAATGAGCTGCGAAGTGCTATTCAGCGACACGGCGCGCGAAGCTTTCAACCGGCCACGCGGACGTTAATAGACAAAATACGATCCTCAAGAAAACCGCCAAACACCTCGGGGCTTTTTCCTGATCCGCCTTACTTCTCCGACGGCTTCGCCACCCCGGCCATCTTATAATCCGCGGGCACGCCGAACAGCGCGGCGCTCGGTTCGCCGCGGTCGATCTGCGTCATCGCCATCGTCACACTCCCGGAGCGCGGATCGTTGTGTGTCGTCGCGAGGTTCAGCCGCAGCGCTTCGGAGTACCAATATTCGTTCGTCACCGTCACTTCCTGCCCAGTGCCGCTCTCCGCGGCCGTCAGGGTCTGCATCACGCGTACTCCATGCACCTGCAGCCCCGTAATCGTTCGGTAGCCCAGGTCCTCCCGCCGCGTGAATTCGCTCGGTGGCGCGGTCGCCGCTGTCGGCGAGGCGAAATCGTCCGGGGTATCCGTTGCGGGAGGCCGGTTAAGTATCATCATCCGGTACGTCTTTTGCTCCGGATACAGATACTCCGTCATCCGGTTCTGCGGATCATACAGATGGATCACGATCGCATCGGGTACGGTCTTCGTTGTGGTTGGCACAAACGGCCGGTATTCGTTGTAAATGCGTCCTTCGTTGTCCCGCGCAATCTCGCGCTCGGACCACAACTGTAGGGTGTTACCGTTCGGCTGAATGTCCGTCCGCTCTACCCGCACTGTGCCGGAGAACGGTGCATTCGGAATCGGAGTCACGAAAATGCCGCCGCCGGCTTGTGCGCGGACGGCCGGCGTACGGGCCGCCATGATTGCCACCACACCACAACAAATGCCCACCATCAGCTGCGAGCGCATAGATGCCCTCCGTGGACCTTTTGGCCTCCCAGTTTAGCCGCAATCGCTTTCCCCCGGCAATCATCCGCGCCGAGGGCTTACGCCCGGCGGTCATGACCATTGAGGAATCTGTCAGTGAATGTCGCTTAACTCAGTGGAGCGGTAGGGGTCACCGCCTACATAGAAATAACCAAGTAATGAACACTCGGCGTGGGTTATTGCCAAAGTTGAAACTTCCGGATCGCCGACCAACCACCGTGCGCCGGGATAAACCGGCATGTTGTAGGGGGTGTGAGTCCCCTACAGGAAAGGAAACAGCGAATCCATCCTGGCCTCGAGTCTTGCATGGGACATCGTGAGGTGTCTGGTGAAGCGTAGAC
>JBAVYX010000391.1:0-5363 GCA_049588475.1 Silvibacterium sp.
GAAACCGTGAACATGATCCGCAAGGGGCGAGTCAGATGGGTAGCAAAGGGTGACGTTGTTGCGGAAGCACGGTGCATCGCCAACCTCTTCGCTATCACTGCCTAACTTTCCCATCACTTTCACAACTCAGTGAACAGTAAACTTCGCAATGAAACCCTAAAAGTTGCCGCGCAACACGACAACCGAAGCGGCGGGGAGCTCGATCTCCTCCTCACCGGAGATCTGTTTGCGCATGATGGGTCCATCGGGATCAGCCTTACCTCCCTGGTAAAGCTCCTGTACGTTGTTGCGTGCCTCCGGCATGTGCGCGTTGAAATCACGCTGCGACGGTGACCAGTGATATTGCATGCGCCCGAAGACAGATTCTTCGACAGTACCGGTAAAGTGGGCGTGCGCGCCGGTGAATTCCAGGCGGACGCGATGGTTGTTGTCTTGATCTTTATTGACGAGCATGATGGACCATTGACCATCTGGGCGATGGTCGGCATAGGCCGTGACCAGCGTGTGACCGGCGTCATCGGTGATGTCAGAGCTGGCTGGGAAGATCTGGTTTGCGCCTTCGGGCTGTAACCACTCGTGATTAATCAACTGCGCGACGAAGAACTGCGCGAGCGGCTGGTTGATAGAGAAGTCGGGGTGGACGGTGAACATGCCGAAAGTGCCGGCGGAGTCGTTGCAGCCGTGCTCGAGCTGCAATGGAAGATAGTGGAAGTAATAGACGCCGCTGCCGCCGTTGTTCAGGAAGGAGCCGATATAATCAGCGAGCCACAGGCCGCTGAAGATGTCTTCGTAAGTCTCACTGGTGGATGAGGACAGATTCGACTCGGTGATGAAGAAGGGGACAGAAGCGGGTAGGCCGTCATTATGCCATACGTCGACGATGTGATGGATGAGTTCCGCCTCATCATAGAGGCTGGCCCAGGTAATGTGGCAGGGCTCATAGGGATAGTGCTCGAAGGAGAAGAACTGAAGATCCTGCATGCGATTGTGCTGGCGCAGGTAGAGCAGGAAGCGGCCGAGCCAGGAGATGCGGCCGTCGGCGTCGGGCCAGACTTCGATGTCGTCGTTAACGCCTTGGAATGACGGGCCGCCAAGCTTGAGGTTGGGATCGGCCTGACGCAGCGCGGTGGCGAACTGAAGGTAAAGCGCGCCGTAGTCCTCAGGCAGCATGTACTGGCCATCGGCTTCTTCGCCTATCTCGATGAAGGAGATGGGATATTTGTGATTTTCGAGGTAGCGAATTTCGGCTGCGGCATTGTCTGGTGTTTCGTAGAGCAGAGCGACCGGCATTATGGCCGGAAGACCGCGGGTGACGCCGCTTTGATAAAAGAGATCGAAGCCGACTTGAGCTTCTTTGGTGTTCACCGGGCTGTCGGCGGTGTGCCAGGGATCGATGGACGAGGAGAAGGTTGCCGTCTGCTCCTGGTCGGGCGTGTGGCGAAGGAGATCGTGAAAGGCGCCGTCTTTGGAGATGGTGCCGAGGTAAAGCTCTTTGATGGCGTAGCCGACACAGTTTCTTGGATCGGCGGAGCCGTGAGTGTCGCAGGTGTTCGAGGATTTCGTCATCCAGATGCGGAGGAAGCGGAGGCGGACGGGGAGGTCGGACAGCATGTGGGTTGCCATACCGCCATGGGCCCCGGTGATGACCCCGTGGGGGAAGGTGATCCAAGAGCCGCGCGTGGGGAGGCGGATGGGATCGAGGCCGGTCCAGTATTGGAGGACGTAGTCGGTGGCGTAGGGGTCGGCCCAGGAGATCTTGAGCGAGTCGACAAGCTCTTCGCGTGAGAGGTCCAGGATGACCCATTGCGGATGGAACGAGTCGTCTTCACCAGTGAAGCGGCTGCTGAGATAAGGATTGCTCTTCCAATATGTGTTCTCGTCGCCGTCGGTGATGCGCGAGAAGCCGATGTTTCCGGTGCCGTCGTTGCGAGTGACGCCGCGATGAGGTAATGCGTAACCGAACGAGTGGCGTATCAAGCCGATCGATGTAGTGGAGCCGGTGAAGTAACCCCGGCGACCGGAAGGATCGCTCCAGGCGCCTTCGGGGTTCCAGTGCCAGGCTTCGACAGCGAGGTCAGTGTTCTGGCGATAGGTGACGGGCTGCCAACCGGACTCGAGGACGGGCGGGAGAGCCTGTTTTGTCAGATCGTGATCGATGGCATCGACGGGGATGCGGTCGACTCCGGCGCCGACGGAATCCCGCGGGTTGATGGTGTTGACGGGACTGGCTGTGTCGATGCGTACAGTTTGTGCGATCAACGACGTGGTGAAAACCAGGAGACTAACTATGCGTGCAGACTTAAAAAGACTCCGATTACGCTGCATTCTGATCTCGTAAGGAAGAGTTGGGCGACTTTCAAGAAAGTCACGGCACTACGAACAAACAGCAGATCCTTCGCACTTCGTTTCGGCCTGGACGACAACAGCATTTCAGGAGATAAATTTTTCAAGACTGTGGTCGCTGAAACTCAGGCGACCATCATCATAGCTCGATTCTGATTTCGCCGGTGCCGAGGACCCGGCCGGTTGTGCGCGTCATCCTTGGTCGTATCGATGTTGATGTAGTAGGTGTGGCTTCATGCGTTGAAGGTTTTGAAGTTCTCCGATCGGCAGACATGCATGTTGATACCCGCTAAAGTCCTCGGTTATGAAAAACTACTGCGTATGTGCTGGCTCAAAAGTCTTCGACGGTTTTTGTCGGTCGCAACTTTAGTTTCACCACCCCTGTGATACTGCGTGGACAGGCAACCCCGACCGTTCCTGATTGGGCCTTGCCTGGTTCGGCAACACATGAGCAGCTTCCACCTCCCGCAGATTTTCATCGAGCGAGCAGGGTTCTTCCCGCCCCAATCGGCATCTTTGACGGACAGGCCGATGTGGGCCGCGCGCTCGTGCCGGGCAGCACCAGCGGTTTCATTGCGAAGTTGACTGCCACGAAGCTGAGGCGCTGCTGAGTTGTGGAGGCGAGGGAAGAGTTAGGCAGCGATAGCGAAGAGCTTGGCGATGAACCGTGCTTCCGCAATAACGTCACCCTTTGCTACCCATTGACTCGGCCCTTGCGATCATGTTCACGGTTTCTATCCTTCGAGAGTTCGCCAAGCACCTTGAAAGGAGCCGTAACCTTTTGCCAACCAGGTCCGCTTTTTGACGGTTCGATGATCTTGTTCAATGACATTGTTGAGATACTTGCACTGGCGCAGACGAACTCGGCGGGGGAGAATCCCCTCGGCACCCTATGCCTCGATATGCCCGTTCACGTCCCGGTACCACGCCATTCACGGCTTAAACACACCGAGGATCCTCTGCGTCGGGTGCTCCTCACGACTTCCTTCGATAGTCACCGCGCTCCTCTTCGATTTCCAATAGACGCTGGCAACTGCCATCGTCCACAAAGGAACCAAATCGACTCCGGGCAAGAGCTTGGCAAAAAACGACGGCAGAAACTCCCAATGCCAGCCAAGAAGGTGAACCAGCACAGCTCCAATACCGAAATCGAGTATGTCATCAGCAGGCGATGCCGCGCCCTCAACGAATAAGGGAAAAACAACGATTTGGAGAGCATCGGCAATGATAGCCAGCGCCATCGCGGCTCGAAAGCGCGAATCCCGCGCGCCTGTGATGTCGTGAGTCACATCAGCCTGCTTCTTTATCGTCTCAAGTCGAGGCATAATTCTTCTCGATATCTAACCATTTTACTGCTGTTCAGCGCTATCGCGTGACGCCAGTCATCTGGAATTGATGAACACCCTCGATGGCCCGGACATGAAGAAGCATCTTACAACCTACCTAGATACACTATGTGGAATCACCAGATTCCGAAAAATCTTCCACGTCCCGTCCGGCTCTTCCCGCCACGCGGTTAAATATTGATCCACGACCTTCCTCCCGTTTGGAAAGCTGGCCTCAGCTTGCCCCCATTCATAAACAAAGCGCCCCTGCTGAACTGAACCGATGCTCGTCACGGAAGCCGATTCCGCCTTTCCGAGCTTTGCCATCTCCTCCTTCATGTGCTCCTCAATGGCAAAACGACCCCGAACGCAGTCGCCCTCCTGGCTGCAATCGACGGCGTCTGGTGTATATGTTGCCGTAATCAGCCCGACATTGCCTTGCTTCATGCCATCGATCCAGACCTGGTTTCCTGCATCGATCTGCCGGCGCGCGGCGGATTCGATCGGTTTGCTCTGCGCAAGACACGTTGAGGAACAGAACAACAAAAACATCACCATCAACGTTCCCACCCTTTCCTCTCTCATGGGATCATTCCTCCTCTTGGGATGAAAATTCAGCAGAAACGATTGGGACTCACGGTCCCTTGTGTTCTCGTAATACCGGCGTGCTTTGGCCTTTGGGAGGAGTCCCTTAGACCTCATCAGCGACTGTCACGATGTAAACCGGAAGTGGCCGTGAGCCGACGATCGATCCTTCAAGCAGAACTTTAGTGACTTTCCAAGACTTACCCCTTCGAACAATGATCTCGCCCACGGTGTAATACGGAAGATCGCCGAGTATATCAACTTCGACGTCTGTATCCTTGTCGAGATCGTTGTACCGAAACACGATTTGCTTTGCCTCACTTTTCATTCTCGATCCCCCTTAACCGCTTTCTTTGGATGATCCGCGATCTTCCGAGACCTCCGGTGTCTCTTTAATTCTTTCGGAAGCAGACTCGGAAGCGCTCAGTTGGCTCCGCAGTCTACTTCACAATTCAATTTCTCCGCGCTACCAAGTATCGTCGAACCACTTTGGCGGGGTGTCAGCGACAGCACGATGACAAGGACATATTAAGCAACTGGAGAAGCCCACGTCGCTGCTCGTGCCAACAAATTGGAAGTGTTGCAAGTTTCAAATGCAGACAAGCTTGTCGGCGAGCGTCTGTGGTGCGTTCTTAAGCTACCAAATCGAAAAGACTGTCGATGAACTGAATCTGCCGAAGAAGATCATCTCCAGCCACCCATCGAACTTGCCCCTTCCGGATCATGTGGACTGCTTCGTAGCCTTGAATCGTTCGCCGAGCCGCCCGGAATTCTCGGAAGCCCTGCTTGGCGTTAACTCGACGTTGATGGCTCGATGATCCTGTTCGAGAATGTTGTTTCAAGTACTGCACGGGTCGGTGTCGACAGCGCTTGCGCAGTGTCCCTTCCTTCTTACTGTCGGGGATCGCGGAGCTGTATATCGGTGCCAGGTCGGTTTTGATCACTCGAGGTTGGCGATGGGATGGATCGCCGAGCGCCTTGCCAAACAGGCGCTTGGCAGCATCAGCGTCACGCAACGCTGACAGCAAGAAATCGATGGTGGCACCCTTGGAATCGATGGGCCCGATACAAGTAGCACCAGCGTCCCTTCACGCGAACGTACGTTTCGTC
>JBAVYX010000392.1:0-2766 GCA_049588475.1 Silvibacterium sp.
AGGGGATTCTCCCCCGCCGAGTTCGTCTGCGCCAGTGCAAGTATCTCAACAATGTCATTGAACAAGATCATCGAACCGTCAAAAAGCGGACCTGGTTGGCAAAAGGCTACGGCTCCTTTCAAAGTGCGTGGCGAACTCTCGAAGGAATAGAAACCGTGAACATGATCCGCAAGGGGCGAGTCAGATGGGTAGCAAAGCGTGACGTTGTTGCGGAAGCACGGTTCATCGCCAAGCTCTTCGCTATCACTGCCTAACTTTCCCATCACTTTCACAACTCAGCAGCGCCTCAGCTTCGTGAACAGTAAACTTCGCAATGAAACCATTGGCAGCGACTCGCACGAAACTTCGGATTTTTGCTGCCAGCCGCCCGGTTGGCGATTAGGCGTCAACTGACCTCTCACGCGTGCCGCGCCTTCTTAATCAAAGCCATCACTTGATCCCATGCCACGGGACCTTGATGCATCGCATAGACCTTATCCACCGTTAGCTTCTCGCGTGTCACCGTCTGCGCCACTTCACTCATGAGTTCCGGGTCATACAGGCTGCCGTCGTCGTTTATTGCAAGAGTGTCGCTCGCATAGAGCAGGTGATGCTCCGGAAAGTAAACCATGTATTGTCGCTCGGTCGATGCTCCGCGCAATGGGTACAATTCCATGCGATTTGCGCCACTCCCAATCTCTTCTTTCTTCGACACAATCATCCATCGGGGAGTTTTGGAGCTCTTCGCGCTCTCAAGCGCATCGGGGTCCAATGTGTGCGGTGCGCTAACCATCCTGTCAAGCAGTGGCCGATTCAGATCGAGAATGAAAACGGCAAGCCCCTGAGCCACAGCCGTTCGGACCCCTCCGGTATGGGGCCACGAATCCGATGTCGACAAAACCGCCTTGATTGGCATCCCCGGGTAGCGTTTTCTGGCTTCCTCAATCACTCCTTGCGTGTACAACCCGGAAATCGGCGCTTCCAGAATCACGACACCGTCGGGTTCTTTTACGATGGTCGAGTTCCAGGCCCCCGGCAAAAGGTCGATCCCCGACGCCAGTGGCGTATCCGTCTTGACCTTAAACGGCCGGTTCCAGCCCACCAGATGCGCACTCTGTTTTGCCGCCTCGGGATCCATGGCAAATGCCTTGTCGTCGATCTGAACATCGAATTCAATGTTCAGCGCCTGCTCCGAACTCCAGACCATCCCGTTTCGCTCTTCCACAAGGTTCGTGGGAAAGCTGATCCCCTGTACGACCTTCCAATTGTCGAAGTAAATCCGCTGCTGCACGTCGCCCCAGAAGTACCAGAAATCTTGAAACTCCTGCGTGGTCTCAACCGCATCCGGAAGATGGTTAAATGGATTCAGAAGCAGACGAACCGGAACACGCTGCCAGGTGAAGGCAACCACAGCGTGAGAACTCTCTCGCACAGTCTCCGGCGCCTCAAAGTGCAGGTCAGGCGCCCCCTCGGCAGTCAGCAAAACGCGCGCTGGCCCCAACGCCAACCTCTCGCGCGCTGCGTCCTGCGTCGCCAGCCCGCAGGGTGAATCACCACTCTTTGAGTGGTACACACCGCCCTCAGGGCCCACGATCACCGTCGCCTCGGAGTCCGGCTGATTCAGGTCGGACTCGGGCCACGTCACTTTCGCTTCCGCAAGAGTTCGCTGGCCCGTGAGATCCATTGTCACAACGTCGCGCTCATATGACGTGATGAATGGTGCCTGCCGATAGGACTGTTCCATCAACAGCGTATGGCCAATTGTCTGCAGTCGAACGCTTTTCAGCGTCTGCAGCCGATCACGGCCGCCCATCGCTTCCAGCGCAACCCCTACACATTGCTGCGGGCTCAAATGGTCGCAGCCTGGAACACCTGCGACGGCCTGTCCGCCATTCTGAGCGCTCACGGCACTCCATGAACATGTAATGAGGAAGAGAACCATCCAGGCTTTTTGCATTCATTGGCCTCCGTCAGTTCTTCTTTGAAAATGCAGAATAACCGTAGGACGCACTCCAGCGAAGAACGTCGTCTTGGCCGAGCGCCGCATTCCTCACGCAGTTTAATCGCGTTAAGGGGTGAGAGAGCACCAACTTCTATCCGGCGGGAGGCCAGGTCTCGCTTATGAGACCTGGGAACCTTCGTGCATTAACATACTGCTGATATTCCGCAATCGCCAACCCGATATTGGGCAGACGGCGAGTGCTGTGAGCGTCGCCCACCCTCATTCAGCACGAAGAGAGGAGATACGCGGGTAGTGTTGCATCTTTCAAATGCAGACAATTTTGTTGCCGAGCGTCTGTCGTGGTTTCTTAGGCTGCCAAATCGAAAAGACTTTCGATGAACTGAATCTGACGAACAAGATCATCTCCTGCTACCCATCGAACTTGCCCCTTCCGGATCATGTGGACTGCTTCGTAGCCTTGAATCGTTCGCCGAGCCGCCCGGAATTCTCGGAAGCCCTGCTTGGCGTTCACTCGACGCTTAATGGCTCGATGATCCTGCTCGAGAATGTTGTTCAAGTACCGCACGGGTCGGTGTCGACATCGGTTGCGCAGCGTTCCTTCCTTCTTACCGTCGGGGATCGCGGCCCTGTAAACCGGTGCCAGGTCGGTGTTGATCACTCAAGGTTGGGGATGGGATCGATCGCCGAGCGCCTTGCGAAACAGGCGCTTGGCAGCATCAGCGTCACGCAACGCTGACAGCAAGAAATCGATGGTGGCACCCTTGGAATCGATGGGCCCGATACAAGTAGCACCAGCGTCCCTTCACGCGAACGTACGTTTCGTC
>JBAVYX010000393.1:0-86524 GCA_049588475.1 Silvibacterium sp.
CGTAATAGAACGGCATCATGAACACGCCGACAAAGATCATCGCCGGAATCGCGCCAATCCAGTAGAAGTGGCTGGTTGCAATGCCGTACTTGGCGCCTGACGCGCCCATGCCGATGACTTCCTGCGCGCCCAGATTGGCGGAGATGAAGGCCAGTCCACAGATCCAGGCGGGAAGAGCACGGCCGGCCTGGAAGAAGTCTTTGCTCGTCTTCATGTACCGCTTGAGTGCAAAGCCGATGCCCAGCACAAAAACGAAATACAGAAGCATGATGAGCCAGTCGATGAGTGTCAGATGCACTGTGCCCTGTTCAACCTTCCTCGGAAAAAATTGTGGCGCGTTTCGTCCGTCACTGTACGCGGACGAATGCGCAGAACTCAAGGCAATTCGTAACAAACGCCGAACCGTTCCCTAGGACGATTCCGCGCAGAGACGTCGATTCCCTGCGTAAATGTACACGCTTTCATCGCGACAGTCTATCGCCTTCTGCTAAGGGCCTGATTGTCCCAGAGCGGCGAACTCCTGATGCGCCGCGACGAGTGGAGGAAGATCCGGATCGGCAGCCTTCCAGTAATCGAAGAACGTCTGATATTGCTGAAGGGCTTTTGCCTTGTTGCCCTGGAGTGTGTAGGCACGCGCCAGCCCGAGCATGCTGAGCGGATAGGCCACGTTCATGCCCTGCACCTGGCATAGTAAAAAGACACTGCGATGAGCGAGGGGAAAGTTGAAGTCGGCAGCAGCCGCAGCGCCGTCTTTGAGTGCGAGATGCGCAAGACCTCTGAGGTACGATCCGATGCCCAAAACGTCATAGTCCGCAGCGGGGGCGAGCGCGGTAAGCGCATCCTGCGGGCGATTCCTGCCGAGCTCGATGGCGGCATCGATACTCGGCAGGAATACATGATTGATGATGGTGTCCTGGGGATAGGCCTGCGCCAGCGTTTTGCGTATCTCCAGCGCCCGCGCCGGCTGGCTGCAGAGGGCGAAGGCAATCGCGGCGCTGCCCTGCATGGTGCGCTCCTGGTCGAGTTTCAGGCTACGATCAAGGCGGGGGACGGCATCCTCGCAGGAGCCGACAAGAGCCCGGTTCAGGGTTTGCTGCGTGATTAACGTAGCGGTTGCGTTCACCAACTTCTGATCTGTCATTCGAGAGATGGCCTGCTGCCAATCTCTATCGGCCGCGGCGAATCGGCCTTCATGCTCGTGAATCAGCGCCATCTGCGAATTGAGGATGAATCCGTCCGGCTGGCCGTGAGCCCACTCTACCTGCTGCTGGACCGCCGAAGGATTCCCCATCAGGTAGGCTGTATAGATCCAGGTGCCGCGCATCGAAGCATCCTCGGCAAGATTCAACGCCGTCGCCTGCTCGAAGACCGCCTTCGCTTCATCGAAGCGATTGAGCGCGGTAAGCGCGAGGATGGCGTTTACCCTAGCCGGGCCGCTCTTCGGATTCAGCTCGAGGGTCCTCTTGACCTGCTCATAAGCCTTGTCGAACTGTCCAAGCATGATATATGCGACAGAGAGCTGGCTGGGTACGGCAGGCTCGTTTGGATAGGTATCGCGAAAGAACCGCAGCGTGTCGATCGCCTGGGGCAAGTCTCCGGTCACATTCAGGTAATAGCGCGCCCGGATATACAGCCGCTCGCGCTCGGAAACCTTGTCCGAAAGCTGGAAGGCGCGAGCGATGTTCGCATTCCCCTCCGTCTCATTGCCGAGTGTCGCCTGAGCGACCCCCAGGCTCGCATAGGCCATGGCGAAGTTAGGATCGAGCTCAATGGCGCGCTTGTAATAGGTGATGCTCTGAGCGTAGTTGGCCTGCGCCTGCTGCCTTTGACCCATTGCGTAGGCCCGAAAGGCCTCAAGAATCGGAGTAGTTGCTTCGTTGGAAACATCGAGCTTCTGAATCGATGCCAGTGATTCTCCCAATTTCTTGCGTAAGACATCGGACGCGGAGTGCAAGGCATCGAGAACATGATCTTTGCCCTCGGCCTGCGCCTGCCCGCTGGCAAACACCTCTCCCGATGAGGCGTTCTGTGCTTCGAGCGTGATCAGATACTGGTTGCCGATGTTCGAGATAGTTCCATTGATGGTGGCTTTGTCGCCTTCTCGTTCGGCAATCTCGCGGGCGATGGCGGGAGTGATTTGCTGGTCAGGTGGCTTGCCCAGATACGACAGGCTCTTGCGCAGATTCGATTCGCTCACCACATTCAGAAATGGCGATTGCTGCATCTGGGAGGTAAGGTACTGTTTGAGCGCAACATCAAAGACCGGATCGCCGGTATGATTCGTGAACTCCGAAAGGATGATGGAATCGGCATGGGCGAGCTGCTTTGGTCGAGGGTCCACCCAGCGATGCCCTCCGAAGTAGGTGACGGCGGTCAAGAGGGCAATGACCATGACCAGGGCCACGGTCAGCCAGGGCCAGCGGCCTCTGCTCCGGTGAGGGATCCCCAGGCCGGTCATGGACGGAAGGGTCACGCCCGTACGGCCCAGCAGCCGGAACCGCACCTGTTCGATGTCGGCGAGGAGTTCGGCGGCCGATGCGTAGCGCTGCGCTTTGTCCTTGGCCAGCGCCTTCAGGATGACTCGTTCCAGATCTTTCGGAAATTGCGGAACACGCTTGCGAATGGATTCGGGTTCTCGCGTGAGCAAGGCGGCAAAAATCTCCGCCATCGATGGACCGAAGAAAGGCGCCGAGCCGGTCGCCATCTCATACATCACAACGCCGACGGAGAAGAGATCGGCGCGCGCGTCCAGCTCCTCTCCACGCGCCTGTTCGGGAGCCATATAAGCTATGGTGCCCATCGTCGATCCCGGGCTGGTCAGGTTTTCGCCCGCTGCGACGGTGGTCAAATTGCCAAGCGAGTTCGTAGTGGAAGAGTCGGCTCGAAAAGCGGAGTGCTTGGCCAATCCAAAGTCCAGCACCTTGAGGACGCCGTTTCCCTGCCCTCGCCGCACAATGAAGAGGTTCGCCGGCTTGATATCGCGATGCAGGATGTCGTGCGCATGGGCTTCGACCAGGGCGGAGACCAGTTGGATGCCGTAGTCGAGCACCTGATCGACAGGCAACGTATGGCCATTGATGACCTGCTTGAGCGTCTGGCCTTCGAGCAGCTCCATGACCAGGTAAGGATGACCATCCTGCTCGCCGACATCGTAGATTGTGCAGATATTCGAATGATTGAGCGCCGACGAGGCCCGAGCTTCGCGAAGAAAGCGCTCATGGGAAGCCAGTGTCGGCGTGCCCTGCTCGAGATAGCCCTCAGCGATCACTTTTAATGCGACGTCGCGATTCAGACGGGTGTCGTGCGCGCGATAGACAAGCCCCATACCGCCGTGACCGATCTCGTCGACAATCTCGTAGGGTCCGAATCTGTGGAACGTCTGCATGCTTGTGTGGGGGTGAGCCAAGTGTAACCGCTCTGCACGACTTCGCACATCTGGAAGGGGCTAAAGTGTGCTATCCACTTGGGTACACTGATTTTTGTGCATGCCGCGAAACCGATGATTGTCGAGCCTGTGGTTCTGGAAGGACGCCTCGTTCGTCTGGAACCGCTCAGTATGGATCACCTGCCCGCGTTGGCCGAGGTGGCTTTCTCTCCAACGATCTGGAAGTGGATGCCGATGTACGTCACTTCCGAAACGGACCTACGTTTGTGGATAGAGCAAGCTCTGGACCAGGCGGCGGTCGCCAGAGCGCTGCCCTGGATTACACGGAGTAAGGGCAGCGGCAGGATCATCGGATCGACGCGCTATATGGATATCGACCTACACAACCGTGGGCTGGAGATCGGAGGGACGTGGCTAGCACCCGCTTACCAACGTTCAGGAATCAATGTGGAGGCCAAGTATCTGCAACTGCATCACGCCTTTGAAGCGCTGGGAGCAGTCAGGGTCGCATTCAAGACCCATCACAACAATTTGCAGTCGCAAACCGCTATCGCCGCTCTGGGAGCAAAGCCCGAGGGCGTCTTCCGCAACCACATGATCATGCCCGACGGCAGCTTTCGGCATAGCGTCTGGTACAGCATCATCCAGGAGGAATGGCCGGAAGTAAAAGCTGGACTGGAAGCGCGCCGGGCGCGGCACGGATAGACCACGACTTCCCCATGAGGAAGGCCGTGGCATTTTGGCCATGTTGGTTAACTGCTTCGTGTCACAACTGTAGGTAGCTGCTGAACCTTGCTGTGTTTGGTGGAGTAGGTGAAGTAGATCACGAGCCCAATGATCAGCCACGCTATCGCCACGATCCACGTGAGCAGAGGCAGGTTGAGCATCAGGTAGAAGGCGCTAACGATGCCCAGAATGGGCACCAGCGGCACAAGCGGCGTGCGGAAGGGCCGTTCCAGGTCTGGATGACGAACGCGAAGAATCCAGACACCGGCAGACACGATGGTGAACGCCAGCAGCGTTCCCATGTTCACCAGCGCGGCCAGCTTTGCGATGGGCAGCAGAGCGGGGAGAAACGCTACGATCGTGCCCACGATGATATTCGAGATCCAGGGAGTGCGGAATTTCGGATGAATCGCGCTGGCCCACTTCGGCAACAATCCGTCGCGGGACATCGAGAAGAAAACACGCGATTGGCCAAGCAGCATTACCAGCATTACGGTTCCCAGGCCGAAGACTGCTCCGATCTTGACCAGCAGACTGCCCCATGCGACACCGGTCACGTCGATGCCGACAGCCACCGGCTCCGCAACATTGAGCTCGCGGTAGGGGACCAGGCCCGTCAGGGTGAGCGACACAAGGATGTACAGGATGGTGCAAACTACGAGCGAGCCGAGTATGCCGATGGGCATGTCGCGCTGCGGGTTTCTTGCTTCCTGGGCTGCCGTGGAGACAGCGTCAAAGCCGATGTAAGCGAAGAAGACAAAGGATGCTCCAGCTACGACGCCCTGGATTCCGAAAGCGCCCGGTCCCTGATGAGGAGGAATGAACGGATGCCAGTTCGCCTTCAGCAGTTCCGGATGATGGATCAGGTGGTGGACTCCCAGGACAAGGAAGATGGCCACAACGCCCAGCTTCACCATGACAATGGCGGAGTTAAGATTGGCCGATTCCTTGATGCCGATGACCAAGATCGCGGTTACGGCGAGGATCACAAGGAAGGCGATGACGTTAAATATGCCAACGACGTGCGGCAGACCGACAACCGACGTTACCTCCATCGGGAGCGAAGCCAGCGGCGCCCATTTGCCGTGATAAAGATAGAGGTCAGTTCCGTAGGTCGTCGTAAAACGCGCTAGGGAGGCCGAGGGCGTGAGCCCTATCTGCTCCAGGAAACTCAGGAAATAGCCGGACCATCCGGATGCGACGGTCGCCGCGCCAAAAGCGTATTCAAGCACCAGATCCCAGCCGATGATCCATGCAACAAGCTCGCCCAGGGTGGCGTATCCATAGGTGTAAGCCGACCCGGCAATGGGGATGATGGAGGCGAACTCGGCATAACACAGTCCGGCGAAGGCGCAGGTGATTCCGGCAATGACGAAGCTGAGCGCAATGGCCGGACCCGCGTGGAGGGCCGCTGCCTGACCGGTCAGAACAAAGATGCCCGCGCCAATGATTGCGCCAATACCCAGCGTAATGAGATTGACCGGACCCAGAGACCGCCGGAGTGTGTGCTCGCCCTCTTCGCCAGCTTCCTGTTGCAGCGATGAGAGCGGCTTGACCGCGAAAAGTTTAGCCATGTACGAGGCTCTTCCTCCAAACAAAATTTAATGCGACGGCTGTGGCGTTCCCCTGCGAGACCACAGGGCAAAAACCGGTACGCCCAGCAGAACGATGAACAATCCCGGCCACGTGTACTGGGGTTTATAACGCAATAGTACGACACAAATCCACGCAGCCATCACGATATAAATCGCAGGCAGCACTGGATAACCGATTGCGCGGTAGGGCCTTTCGGCGTCCGGGCGCCTTACACGCAACACGAACAGGCTGCCGATGGTCAGAATGTAGAAGACCAATGCGGCGAACATGGTGTAGTCCAGCAGTTGACCGTAGGAGCCGGACAAACAGAGGAGGGCGGTCCAGATGGCCTGTACGATCAGCGATGCGACCGGCGTCTTGTAGCGCGGGTGAAGGTTGCCCGCGGCCTTGAAGAACAGCCCATCGCGGCTCATTGCGTAATAGACGCGCGCACCGGCCAGTGTCAGTCCGTTGACACAACCGAATGTTGAGATGAGGATGGCCGCGGCCATCAGGTACGCTCCGCGCGCGGAGAAAATCTGCTCCAGCACCGCCGTCGCCACGCGATCCTCGGAAGCATACTGAATGCCGCGCGCAGAGATGGTCGTTCCGTGAGGATCGCCATGCAGGGGCAGCGCCATCAGGTACACAAAGTTCGCCAGAATGTAGAGCGTAAGCACCAGTCCGGTGCCCAGCACCAGTGACAGCGGCAGGTTCCTTCGCGGATTGCGTACCTCGCCGGCCGTGAAGGTCACGTTGTTCCATGCGTCGGCTGAGAAAAGTGAGCCGGTCTGCACGACAGCAAGAATCGTGAACAGCCCCACCATCGCGATGGAACCGCCAACACCTACTTCCACCGCATGGAGCGTAGAGAAGGAAGTTCCCTGCCAGAAATTCGCGCCGAAGTTCGCGTGTACAGCGTCGGGATTGCGCCCCAGGAAGAACCCGAAAACCACCAATCCAAGCAGAGCGGCAGTCTTCGCCGTCGTGAAGACGTTCTGCACCATGGCGCCCAACTGCACGCCAAAAATGTTGACTACTGTCAACAAGACTACGACGACGATTCCGGCCAGATTGGCGGTGTTCAGGCCGATATCCATATTCCCAAGTGCCATTGGCCCTACATGCCAGGCCGGTACGTGACCGATGTGCCAGAGCCAATTCGATGCCGAGACGCCGGGAGCGAAGACGCCCAGGAATTTTCCGAAGGCCACGGCGACGGCTGCAATCGTACCGCTTTGGATGACAAGGAAGAGGGTCCAGCCATAAAGAAAGCCCCACATGGGGCCCAGGGCTTCACGGAGATACACATATTGGCCGCCAGCTCGCGGCATCATAGCCGCCAGCTCCCCGTAGCTCAAGGCGCCAATGATGGTCATTGCCGCCGTCACCAGCCATGCGGCAATCAGCAGGGCTGGCGAACCGACCATGCGGCTGATATCGGCAGGCACGATAAATATGCCCGAGCCGATCATCGACCCGACCACGATAGCGGTTGCGCTAAAAAGGCCAAGCCCCTGCACCAGATGCGTAGCGGTCGCAGGGGCTGAGGTTTGAGTAGTTTCGCTGCTTATGGACACGTTTCAGTTTGTTCTACCGGAAAACCTCCCGTTATGCCATAACCATCTGCGATGAAGCCGCTTTCGGTGAACGCTTTACTGGTTTCTCATTCTTTCTTTCAAGCTCCTGGCCAGCTTTTCGACCTCCGCCGCTTTCTTCATGACCGAAATGGACAACGTATTCTTACCGCTCTTCGCGACTTCAACCTGTAATTCCTGGGCCAACTGAATTAGTTTGGCGGTATCGGCCACAAGCTGCGCCTGACGCGCGTCATCGCCTGGCTTGGCCTGGTCCTTCACCGCATTCTGAGCTGCCGCGTTGTCGACTTTGTGATCTGGCGTCTGCGCAGGCGTGGCGGCCGCTCCATTCTGTTGGGTGGAAGGAGTGGGCGTCTGTGTGGACGCGAACCCGGCGAACAGCAAAACCAGAACAAAAAGCGCGCCTAGCGATAGGTTCAACTTGCCACGCAGACTTCGCATCATCTCATACCTGCAACTTAATCGAAATTCAAACAGATTGCAGTGAGCTTCGTCCAGAGAACGGTGCTTGAATCGGCGGTGATTTCCACCGGCTCAACGTCCGCTCTCAATGTCCGCCGCAAAGCTTGGCCAAGCGCCTCATGGGAAGACCTACCTCAACTTTTTCCATGAAAGATGCGAAGAAAGTTTCCGGCGGATTTCGCCGGATCCTCGTGGGCCGAAAAAATCGCCGAAATAACGGCCACGGAATTCGCGCCCGCTTCCCAAACCCGGGCGGCGTTTTCGAGCGTGATCCCGCCGATGGCAACGACCGGCTTCTGCGTCAGTTTACGCGCCAGGCGTACCCCATCGAGTCCGACGACGGGGTCGGGATTCTGCTTCGACGACGTCGCGAAGACCGGGCCGATAGCGATGTAGTCGACCGGCTCAAGATGAGCGGCCCGTAGCTGCGACTCATTGTGCGTTGAGATGCCGACAATCCGCTCCGTACCTACGAGTCTGCGCGCTTCTTGAGGAGCCATGTCCTGCTCCCCGACGTGTACACCGTCGAAACCCGCCGTTACTGCGAGATGGGGAAAGTCGTTGAAGATTAGCTTAAGATTCGGCGGAGTAGTCGCACGCATGGTTTCCGCGTCCCGCAGAATCTCCGCTTCACTTCCCTGCTTGTTCCTGTACTGCAGAATCTCGACGCCGGCCTCGACGAGGCTTGCGACCAACTCGACCAGCGCCTCGTGCCTGCGAGCAACATCGGCAGGAAGGTAGGTGGCGTCGAGAATCGGATAAAGTGGGGGAAACATCCCTCCAAAGCCCATGAGCTCAGTTTATTCGTCTGTCCTCGTTCGAACTTTGGAAGCCGAAACTTCACGGTTAAAGAATTGCGACTACATCTCGTCTGCTGACGGCCCGTAGGGTCCGGGAACGGGAATTCCGTTCAGACGAAAATAAACACCCAACTGCGCGCGGTGGTGAATCATGTGGTTAACGACCACTTTGCGATATACATCGTATCGCGGCTCGTCGATGATCGTTTGACCGTTCCACTCCATCTTCCAGTTGTGTGCCATCGCGTCGTCGCTGGTAGCGGCCAGTGCGGCGCGAGCATCCTTCAGGTCGCCATCGAATCGCGCAAGGATCTGCTCACGGGTCTTACCCTTCCAGGCGCCGCTCATCTTCGCCGCTTCCTCATTGGTGAAGGCCAGCACATCCTTCTTTAGGGTCTCCGCACACCAGCTTGGGAAGTCGGAAATATGCCAGGCGAGACGGCCCAACTCCATCGACTTTTCGTGCGGCTTCCAGGTCAGCTTGTCATCTGGAACGAGGGCGAGGAACTTACGCGTATTGGCATACTCAGTATCGAACTCGGGCAGCAGCTTTTCGGCAACGGTCGTTTCTGAGACGGCATTTTCGGTGACGGTCATAGAGTCCTCCTTTGGACGGGACCAGCATAGCAATCGAAGAGTCCAGCAAGAGTGAAGATGGCGATGACTGCGGACAGATACTGTCCGCAGGATGTTCAACGCCGAAAGTTAGCCTGAAATCGTATCCAACAAAGCGAAGGGGCGATTTCCCTTTCGGGATTTCGCCCCTTCTTTTCCGATTTTTTGAAGACCTGGTTCGGCTTCCAGATCACAACCGATTATCACCCCGGAATCGCCAAGACTGCGAGCGTGAACTCGCGCTTCCCAGCCTCTTCCGTTGTCACATCCTGGTTGTAAGAGTTTTCTCGGTTCCATCCGACAGCGTCCAGTTTCCCAAACACTGCCCGAGTTCCGTTGCCGGTTCTCCCGATAGCTCCTTGTCTGCTCTCTCCTTCTGGAAGATCGCTCTTCCGTTGACTTGAAGCATACTCTCGATCTCGCAGAAAGCAAGGGGGTTCCACGACTTTTTAGTGTGGAAATGACGTCCTTATTGTGGAAAAATACGGTACCGCCGTTACAGACTCGATGGCTTAGAGACTCGCCAAGAGGAGTTGTAAATTTCGGATGATCAAGTGGCGGCTGCGTCTCCGGCGACTTTTCGCTATGACCGGGCGCACTCAATGCGTTTGCGGCGACGGGGCGAGTTGAGTGCTTCCCACAGTCCATACGCCGCTGCCGATTCAGCCAGAATTCCGCGCTGTTGCCAAACACTTTGCCCCACATCAGCGCGGTATCGGCGGTGATTGAGCGTCGGTTGCGGCATAGCGCATGCACCTGTTTGCGCGGAACACCCATGGCTCGCGCCAATTGGGTCTGAGTGATCGCCATCGGCTCCAAGAATTTCTTCCAGAATCTCCCCTGGAGATACGGCTTGACGTTTTGTCAGCAGCATCTATTTCACCTGTAGCTAGGGTTGTCGAGCGCTCCAGCTCGCGCTTCGCCGCGAGCCATCACGCGGATGGTATGGAGACCATCCAGCGTTCCTTTCAACTTCTCAAAGTGATTCCTGGGCGGAATACGCAAGTCCGAATCGCAGACCGCATCCTCCAGCATCTGCAACCTGAGAAATAGCCTGTCGACAAGATCGCGAACCTTACTCGACATCGGCGCCAGTTTCGGTCCACTCTACCGATTGAACCCAGGGAAAGGCTCGCAGCTCTTCAACCATTGCTTTCAGGATAGTGGAATCGTGAGTCGTCGATTCGAGAACGGCTTGGATAATCGAGTCGTCTGTGTCTTCGACCCTCTCGGAGCGTATTTCATGGAGCACAATGGATCGGGCGGCAATGGCACGCGTCACCTGATATTCGGCTTCGACCTGGTGTTCTCTATCGCAACGAAGCCTCAACCGGTAAAACGCAGGAGTATCCAATACCGCTAGTGAACGCCGATCGATATAGCGGGAAAGCGGACGTAGAACCGAATTAATCGCGACTAGGAGCACCGATACAAAAACAGCGTGGAACATCTCGCCTGCGCCGGCACATGCGCCCACGGCGGCTGAACACCATAGGGTTGCGGCAGTATTCAATCCGCGCACGCTGGCACCGTCTTTCATGATTGCGCCGGCGCCGAGAAAGCCGACCCCCGAGACCACATAGGCGATTACCTGCGTCGTTCCGGGAGCAACCGTCAGACCCAGATCGACAAATGCAGCGGCTCCAAAACAGACCAGCGTATTGGTTCGCAATCCTGCGGCGCGCTGCCGCCATTGGCGTTCGGCGCCTACACAAGCGCCGAGGATCAATGCCATCAGGAGATGGTAAAAGGTAGCCAGATGAGTAGGAGATACGGAGTCTGTCCCCCAATGAAGCCATGAATTACTCATGGAGTTATTTATAGGACGTTTTCCGTCTGAAAGGCATGTTTCACAGCCGCAAGGTCGCGTCCCGGGCCTACTCTGCGGCCTTCTGCCGCTCGAAGAATCTCTCCATGAACTTGGTGTCGAATTTTCCGGCGCGGAATTCTTCATCCTCGAAGATGCGGCTGTGCAGCGGAATCGTGGTGTGGATTCCCTCTACGATGAACATGCCGAGAGCACGCCTCATGCGCTGCATCGCCTCTTCGCGATCGTTGCCGTGCACGATGAGCTTGGCAATGAGCGAGTCGTAGTAGGGTGGGACCACGCCTTCGGCGTATTGCGCCGTATCGACTCGGATGCCATTGCCTCCGGGCACATTGAAGGCGGTGATCTTTCCTGCTGACGGCGTGAACTTCTCAGGATGCTCGGCGTTGACGCGACACTCGATGGCGTGGCCACGAATCTGGATGGGATGGGGGAGAATGCTGGAGAGCTTTTCTCCACATGCGATGCGCAGCTGTGCCTTGACCAGGTCGATGCCGGTCACCATCTCGGTCACTGGATGCTCGACCTGAATGCGCGTGTTCATTTCGATGAAGTAGAGCTTGCCGTCCTCGTCCATGAGGAACTCGACGGTGCCGGCGTTCTGGTAGCCGACATTTTCGAGCGAACGCTTGAGGGTTTTGGCGATGTCCTCACGCATCTTGGGCGTTACCTGCAGCGATGGCGCTTCCTCGATCAGCTTCTGGTGGCGGCGCTGGATGGAGCACTCGCGCTCGCCGAGCGAGATGACGCTGCCGTGCTGATCGGCCAGTACCTGGAACTCGATGTGGCGCGGGCGCTCGATGAACTTCTCCATATAGAGATCGCCGTTGCCGAAGGCGTTCGCGGCCTCGATGTGCGCGGCCTGGTAGAGCGCGGGCAACTCCTGCGCCGAACGGACGACACGCATGCCGCGACCGCCGCCGCCGGCCGATGCCTTGAGGATAACGGGGTAGCCGATGGACTTGGCCCAGTCGAGAGCTTCCTCTTCGGACTGGATGACGCCCTCGGACCCGGGCAGAATGGGGACTTTGGCGCGCTTCATGGCCTGACGCGCTTTTTCTTTCTCGCCCATCAGCCGCGTCACTTCCGGAGGCGGCCCGATGAATTTGATGTTCGATGCGCGGCATACTTCGGCGAAGTTGGCGTTCTCGCTGAGCAGGCCGTAACCGGGATGGATGGCGTCGACATCAGCGATTTCCGCTGCGCTGATAACGGCCGGGACGTTGAGATAGCTCTCTGCCGAACGCGGCGGTCCGATGCAGATGGCCTCATCGGCAAAGCGCACGTGCAGTGAGTGCCGGTCGGCTTCGCTGTAGACGGCGACGGTGCGAACGCCCAACTCTTTGCAGGCGCAGATCACACGTAGCGCGATTTCGCCGCGGTTGGCGATCAGGACTTTTCGAAACATATTCAGCTCAACCTATCGGGGACGCACGGCAAAGAGCGCCTGGCCATATTCGACCGGCTGTCCGCTCTGGGCAAATCGCTTGACGATCTCGCCTGCGACATCGCATTCGATCTCGTTCATCAGCTTCATGGCTTCGATAATGCAAAGAATCTGTCCGTTCTCCACCTCGTCGCCGATTTTTACGAAAGGAGGAGCGCCAGGCGATGGTGACTCATAGAATGTGCCCACGATGGGCGATTTGACGATATGCAGCGATGCCTCTTCGTCCGTCTCAGCCTTGGTTTGAGCTGCCGCTGCGGGAGCCGGGACTGGCGGCGCACCGGCGTAGACTTCAGGAAGACCGGCCGGAGCATGAGACGCCACGGCAGACTGCGCCAGCAGTCGTGCCACATTGGCTAGGTCTGTTCCGCCACCCTCTTGCGCAAACTTGATGCGCACCTTCAGGTCGCCCCGCTCCAGGTCGAACTCGCCGATCTTGTTTTCCTTGAGGAACTCTATCAGTTCCTTCAGTTCGTTCATGTCTTCCGAAGTCATCTCTCGCGCTCTCGCTTGCCCATGCGTTTCCGTCTCACAGTTCGATGAGTGCCTTGGTTACCGGCGTCAGCACTTGATGACCGTGATCCGTAACCGCGACCATATCTTCGATGCGAATTCCAAACTTCCCGGCCAGGTAGATTCCGGGCTCGATGGTAATGACCATTCCCGGTTTCAACTCCAGCGTTTCTCCAGCCGCAATTCGTGGACTTTCGTGGATCTCCAGACCCACGCCGTGCCCTGTCGAATGCGTAAAGTACTTTGCCAGCCCTGCCTTGCGCAGCATGCCTCGGGCGGCTTCATCTACCTCGGCGCAGGTTGCGCCGGGTCTCACTGCCGCCACTGCCGCTTCCTGGGCCTCCAGCACCGCATCATACGCGGAGCGTTCGGTTGCGCTCGGCTTGCCAACGCAAACGGTGCGCGTCATATCCGAGCAATAACCATTGAGGATAACACCGAAGTCTAATGTAACGAAGCCGTTGCGCGGCGTCTTCTGTTTCGTCGCCCGACCATGCGGCAAAGCCGAACGCGGACCGGAAGCTACGATGGTCTCAAACGACATGCTCTCGGCACCCATGCTGCGCGCGAAGAATTCAAGGGCGGCGGCAATTTCATTCTCGTGGACGCCTGGCTGGATGTGAGGCAGAACCGCGTTGAAGATGCGATTTCCGAGGTCTGCAGCCTGCGTCATGCACTTGATCTCATCGGCGTCTTTGATCATGCGCAGTTCGGACAGAATGGGCTTTTTCAACGGCGAGAAAAAGCCGCGACGCTTACCCGAGCCGATTGCCAACCGCATGGCGGCGAGTTCGGAAACAGTGGTCTGCTCAGGATCGTAGCTCGCGTGCTTCGTCGAGGATTCGAGCAGCGCGCACGCTTCTTTCAACGCCGATTTTTTGGCGATCTTCACCCGCGCGGATTGTGTCTCCTGCTGGGCCTGGGCGGTATAGCGGCCGTCGGTGTACAGAACGGCTTTCTTTGCCGTGATCGCGAAAGCGGCGTTCGATCCGGTGAAACCGCACAGGTAGCGGACATCGGCAAGATGCGTAACAAGGAGGGCTTCGACTTCTTCCTTTGCCATTCTGCCGCGCAATGCGCGCAGACGAGATGCTTCACTCATCACGAATCAATCCTATCGTCTCCAGGAATTCTGTCAGATCAAAAGGTTCATGCGCGTGCCCGATGTCCGGGAACCGCAGCTCTCGATCTTTCCTTTACCTTGCGCGCCGGCACACCTGCGTAGATTCCGAAGGGCTCCAGGTCTTTGGTGGCCACCGAGCCCAACGCCAGAATCGCTCCCTCGCCCACATTTACGCCGGGATGCACCGCGGCTCGGGCGCAGATCCATGAATAAGAGCCCAAGCGTATGGGGAAGGATACGAGCTTGAATGAGATCTCATTGTACAAATGCGTAGCTCCGCAAATGTAGGCCCCCTGCGAGACGATGGCATGCGATCCCATGAAGAGCGGCGCTGTGTTGTACAGTTCCGCACCGTCGGCCACGCTCGCGCGGTCCTCGCAAACCAAATTCCACGGCGCCCATATCTTCGCCTTCGGGTAAAAATGGCAGGCCGGCCCCATTTTTGCGCCAAATACCCGGAGCAGCATGGATCTCCACGCATGAAAAGGCCGAGGCGAAGTGCGGTACAGAAGCACGTAACAAACAGTCCATACAATGCGGGCCGCCCGATTGCCTAAAGAGAACTGCGGCAGCAGAGTGGGGTCGTCTTTTAACGCTACCGTGCTCTTCGGGCTCGCGCTCAACGCTTCCGCCTCCTTATTCAGAGTATCCCTGGCGAGAGTGAAAACCACCCCATTGTGACCGCATCCCACGACAAGCAGGACTGTTAAGGAGTGCACATCGCAAGCTTTGTGAAGAAAGTGATGCGCTCAGGAGATACTCGACGTTGCAACCCGGCGCGTGGCGCGCGCACTCCGTACCGGCTTTTTTTGCCTTGGACGGACTGCCTTCGGCGCTGCCTGGATAGAGATACCCGATTGCCGATCCATCCATTCGTCGAGACGAGATTTCTTAAAGCGCCACCGGTTGCCCAGCTTGAACGCTGGGATGAAGGCTTCCGAGGCGTACTTATACAACGTGTCCGGGCTAATGCCGAGATAGTCCGAGGCCTGCCGGATGTCCATCACTTCGCGAATCTCACTCGTCGGTGCCGTTGAGGATTTCATACGGGCTCCCTTATTTGGCTTTGGACTTCGTAGCTGCGGAAAACTTAGGCCAGCGACCTGCTTATACCGTGTTTTGACCCTCTTGTTCAAGGATTTTAAGTAAGTTAGCGGAATATTTCAGTCGTTCGACCCGAGTTCCCGGCGCGGGGCTGGACAAATCCGTCTCGCCAACCACAGCTGTTGAGTCATCACCATTCGTGGCCACAAGAGGTTGTGTATTGGCCTCCTTGATTCTGTCCAATGGCTCTTTCCATCGATTCGCGGCAACACAAAAGGAGCCGGACAAATTGCCCCGGCTCCTTTGTTCATTTAAATCGCTACGTGTTGGGGGTAGAGCTATAGTTTCGGCTCCAGTCCACGCAGTATATCTAGGAAGCTGTCATCTACCGTGCGGTTTGTCGAGATTGCCTCGGCCAGAGGAATGCTTTCGATCTTGGTTCCATGTAGAACGACAAGGCGGCCAAACTGGCCCTGGTGGACAAGGTCGATGGCGGCAAGGCCATAGCGGGTTGCGAGCATGCGGTCATAGGCAGTGGGAGTGCCTCCGCGCTGCGTGTGGCCGAGATTGACGGAGCGCGTTTCGTAGCCAATGCGTTCTTCGATCTCTTCTGCCAGCGCCTGGCCGATACCGCTCAACCGTGCATGTCCGAACGAATCGAGTTTGCCGCCAACTGTTGCCTGAGCGGAATCCGGAAGCTTCGCGCCTTCGGCCACCACCACGATGCCGTACTTCTTGCCGTGGTCGTGGTTGTACTTGAGCAGAGCACACACATGATCGAGATCGATGGGCTTCTCGGGCACCAGCACTACGTGCGCATTCCCGGCAACTCCCGCCGTGAGGGCGATCCAGCCGGCGTCGCGGCCCATGACCTCGCATACAATCACGCGACTGTGCGCCTCGGCCGTAGTATGCAGGCGGTCGACCGCCTCGGTCGCGATACTCACGGCCGTATCGAAGCCGAAGCAAACGTCGGTTCCATTCAGATCGTTGTCGATGGTCTTGGGAACGCCCACTCCGGGCACGCCGGCCTGGATAAGTGCATTGGTTACCGATTGCGTGTCGTCACCACCAATGGCAATGAGCGCGTCCAGCTTGTTGGCCTTGATCGTAGCGACGCACTTCTCGATGCCGCCTTCGATCTTGCGCACGTTGGTGCGCGAGGTGCGAAGGATGGTGCCGCCGAGCGTCAGAATGCCATCAACTCTTTCGAGAGTTAGAGGCATGGTGGCGTTGTCCAGCACTCCGCGCCAGCCTTCGAGAAAACCGACGAACTCGTCGCCGTAGTGGTTGATTCCCTTTTTCACCACCGCATGGATCACGGCATTCAGACCAGGGCAGTCTCCGCCGCCCGTTAGCAGACCAACTCGCATCGCTGTACTCTCCTAAGAAAAAGTGCTCCGCTGTGATGATAAAGGTGCGAGATGCGGTTGCAAAATGTTGGCAGTAATCCGGCAATTTTGGAGATTCAAGAAAAAGAGCTGCTGAGGTATTGAAGGTCGAGTCATAAGTTTTATCTCTCGACCTGGTCTTCCCCCGGCCGGCGGCCCAAATCCCGCTTGTGTGAGTCAACCGTGATCTAACTCCTGATCGATGTGCCGTGCCTCAGGTGCGCCTCCAATGACCACGACTTATCCGATACTGCTGATGGGAAGGAAGAGCAGATCGTGTTTGCCTAGGTCTCAGTCGAACGTAGCTCTTCCTCTGTCGTTTGATTCATAGACGGTGAAGTCCTGGCCTATTTCTCCGCGCAACCCACGATCGCTGTGCAAGGTGTAGATGTACGCAAGGATGGCTTCTGTATCGTCCTTGTCGTGGACACCCTGAATTTGGGCGAGTGTGGCCTCCACCACTACCTTGCTGACGGAATATTCCGCACAGACCAGCCGCGGCAGGGGAACCTGCAATACGGCAGAGCGGATCGTTCAATCAAGAGGCTTATGAGGAGGACTAGCAGACGGGATCGCATTTGCGCCAACCTTATCCTCAAAAGCGTATCAGCTCCACGATCCCTCGATAGATGTCCTCGGGTTGCGGCAGGATGACGTCTTCGAGGATGGGCTGGTAGGCAACGAAGGTGTCCATGGAAGCGATGCGCTTGACCGGCGCGTCGAGATCGTGGAACAACTCGTCGGCGATGCGGGCGGCAATCTCGGCGCCGTATCCCCAACTGAGCATGTCTTCATGCGCTACGATCACGCGGGTGGTCTTGCGGACGGATTCCGCGATGGTATCCCAGTCATAGGGGCTGAGCGTGCGCAGGTCGAGAATCTCTGTCTCAATGCCCTGCTCGCGGTGGGCTTTGTGAGCGGCCTGGAGCGCTCTCGGCACCAGCGCGCCGTAGGTGATGAGCGTGACATCGGCGCCTTCGCGCACCTTGGCTGCCTTGCCGAAGGGGATCATGTAATCGGGGCCGGGATAAGGGGCGCGGCCGTAGGTTTCGCGGTAGAGACGCTTGTGTTCGAGGAAGAGCACGGGGTCGTCGCAGCGGATGGCGGTACGCAGGAGACCATTGGCATCGAGAGCGTTCGACGGGTAGACGACGCGGACGCCGGGTGTGTGCGTGAAGATGCTTTCCCCGTTTTGCGAGTGGTAGACAGCGCCTCCGGTGAGGTATCCCCCGGTAGCCACGCGAACGACGGCAGGGCACGCCCAGGTTCCGTTGGATCGCCACCTCAAAACTGCCAGCTCGTTGCGCATCTGGTGCACGGCGGGCCAGATGTAGTCCAGAAACTGGATTTCGACGACTGGCTTGAGGCCACGCGTCGCCATGCCAACAGCGCGGCCGACGATATTGGCCTCGGCGAGCGGCGAGTTGAAGACACGGTCAGCGCCGAATTCAATCTGTAGACCGTGCGTGAGTTTGAAAACTCCGCCCTTGCCCTTGACCAGGCCTTGCTCCAGATATTCCTCGCGCGTGCAATCGGCAACATCCTCGCCGAAGACGACGATGCGCGGGTCGCGGCGCATTTCGTCTTTGAGGCAGGCGTTGATGAGGTCAGCCATGGTGCGCTCGTGGTTGTCAGCTGTCCTGGCGGCCGGGGTCTGCAATTCGGGACGCGTGGGGTCGTAGTCCTCGGAATAGACGTGCTTCAGTATCTCGGCCTTGTCGGGCAGGGGCAGCGGCGCGCGCAGCGCACGCTCG
Organism: Silvibacterium sp.; assembly: GCA_049588475.1. Taxonomy (GTDB): domain Bacteria; phylum Acidobacteriota; class Terriglobia; order Terriglobales; family Acidobacteriaceae; genus Silvibacterium. The sequence goes on from JBAVYX010000393.1 coordinate 18,262, forward strand.
GCTGCCTGCCGGACTTCCTCGTCGACTCGTTCTTCGAGGCGCGTGATGCCCTCGGAATCAAGAATGCCCTTACGCAGCAGTTGCATCTGCATCTTCGAGAGCGGGTCGCGCAGTGCGTCGGCGTTGCGTTCGCTCTCCGGACGATAAAGACGGTCGTCGTCGGAAAGAGAGTGCGAGTAGGGGCGGATGACGTGGCCGTGGATAAAGGCCGGCCCTTTGCCGGCGCGGCAGTACGCGGCAGCTTCCTCGAAGGCACGCCAGGAGGCGAAAGGGTCGGTTCCATCGATCTCGGCAAAGTGGAAGTTGGGAAAATTCTGAACCAGCTTCGAGATGTTTCCGCCGGGCGTGTTGACTTCAACCGGAACCGAGATGGCGTAGCCGTTGTCTTCGACCACGAAGATGACAGGCAGCTTCTCGTTCGATGCAGTGCTTAAGGCTTCCCAGAATTCTCCCTGTGACGTGGAGCCTTCGCCGACGGAGACGTAGACCACCTCGTCGCCGTGGAAGGTGACGTCGCGCCAGGCACGGTTATCCACCTCATGCTTTTCAGCGGCTTCTGGATGGCGCGAGAAATATCTTCCCGCTTCGGCGCAGCCGACAGCGTGCAGGCATTGGGTCGAGGTCGCGGAAGATTGCGAGACGATGTGGAGAGCGGGGCTGCTCCAGTGCGATGGCATCTGGCGGCCGCCGCTTGCCGGGTCGGCTGCGGCTCCGACGGCCTGCAGCAACAAGTCTTCGACGGTGGCACCGAGGGCGAGGCAGAGAGCGCGGTCGCGGTAATAAGGGAAGAACCAGTCGTAGCCAGGCTTCAACACCAGGCCGGCGGCGACCAGCAGAGCCTCGTGGCCGGCCCCGGAGATTTGAAAAAAGATCTTCTGCTGGCGCTTGAGCATGATCTCGCGGTCGTCCGTCCGGCGCGAAAGGTACATGAGCCGGTAGATTTCGATGAGACGGTCCGGAGCCAGCTCCGGGAGTAAATCGGATGCCGTCTTTATCCTGCTGCGTTCTACGCCGGAGACCACACTGCGGGCCATGAATTACCCTCGATGGGGACAAATCCCTGCTACTTCTTCTTACGCGAAAGAACTCCAGATTGTACAGGGAGAGCGGGCCATCCAGGCAATGACAACTCCGGGTAAAGACAGAGGCGCGGTCGAGAGGCAACCTGCAGATGTCCTGTTGCCCCAGGTGCTCGCCATGCCGTAGACTCAGCTATTCTCACCCTGCATCCTCATTTCGTTTGAATTCAAAAAGAGTGGAGAGCAGTGTTAGCAACGTTGTGCGCCAACCAAGAACCACGTTGACCTGCGCTTTCTCAGCATGCTTTAATGACGCGTTTTGTGTATGTTCGCGTAGTTGGCATGGCTGTATGGGCCTGGGTTCCTTCAGCGGCGAGCGAACCTCCGTCGAAAATGGCGGGCATGGTAGATAGAACCAGCTTTTCTGCGTTTTGCGCGGTCAGCTGGCGAAGACGGGGATTTTGTAACTCTTTGGGGGTTTTTGAATGGCGTTTTTGTTCCCGGTAGCGGCAGCTGTGTGGCAGTCCGAAGGCGGCGCGCTGGCCGGCAATGACAATCTTTATCTGTGGATCGCGCTCGCGACCGGTGTGGTTGGCCTGTTGGCCGCCTTTCTTTTTGCACGCTCCGTGCTCCGCCGCGATACCGGCACGCCGGAGATGCAGCGGATCTCAAACGCGATCCGGGAAGGCGCCGAAGCCTTCATGAAGCGGCAGTACGGCACCATCGCGCTGATTGCCGTGGGGTTGGCCGTGGTCCTCTTCATCGGATACAGGCTTTCGCCGTTCACCGCTCCCTTCGCGAACAAGGTAGTCATCAGCTTTCTGATCGGTGCGGCGTGCTCGGCGCTGGCCGGCCAGACGGGTATGTGGGTGTCGATTCGCGCGAATATCCGCACGGCAGCGGCGGCGCGCACCAGCATGGGCGACGCGCTCAAGATCGCGTTGCACGGCGGCGCGGTAACGGGCCTGGTGGTAGTGGGGCTTTCGCTGATCGGCGTGGGCCTGTTGTTCCTGGCCTTCGGTGGATTGCAAAATCCGCAGCAGGTTCCTTACCAGCTGGTGGGCTTCGGCTTCGGCGCGTCGCTGGTCGCGTTGTTCGCACAGCTGGGCGGCGGTATTTATACCAAGGCCGCCGATGTGGGCGCCGATCTGGTCGGCAAGGTAGAGGCCGGTATTCCGGAGGACGATCCTCGCAATCCGGCCGTGATTGCGGACCTGGTGGGGGACAATGTGGGCGACTGTGCGGGTCGCGGCGCGGACATCTTCGAATCGACCGCGGCGGAAAATGTGGGCGCGATGATCCTAGGTGCCGCGCTGTATCCGGTCTTCGGGCTCAAGGGGATTCTGTTCCCGCTCGTGGTGCAGGCGATCAATCTGATCGCCAGCATCGTGGGCGTGAGCATCGTGCACAGCGGCGAGGATGAAGACCCGATGCACGCGCTCGACAAGGGTTATTACGTCACTACCATGCTGGCCCTGGCAGGTTTTGCCGTGGCCATCTACTTCATGCTGGGCGCGCGTTGGTGGCTGCTGGGCAGCGGCATCTGCGGCATCGTTACGTCGTTTCTATTTGTGCGCATCACCGAGTACTACACAGAGACGCGCTTTAAGCCGGTGCAGAGTATCGCGCAGGCATCGTTGACCGGACCGGCGACGAACATCATCCAGGGACTTGCGGTGGGCATGGAAACGCCGGCGCTTCCGGTAATCGTGATCAGCGCGGCACTCCTGCTGAGCTATTACTTCGGCATCAGGGGCCTGGCGGATGTAACGACGATTTCCAGCTACGCCAAGGGCATCTACGGTACAGCAATTGCGACCATGGGCATGCTTTCCTCGGCAGCCTACATTCTGGCTATGGATACTTTCGGACCGATCACCGACAACGCAGGCGGCATTATCGAAATGAGCGACCAGCCGCACAGCGTTCGCACCAAGACGGACAAGCTCGACGCTGCCGGCAATACGACCAAGGCCCTGACCAAGGGCTATGCAATCGGATCGGCGTCTCTGGCGGCGTTTCTGCTGTTCTCGGCGTATCTGGCGACGATTCAGGACATCGTCCACCAGCGGGTGGTGGCGGCGGGTGGAACTCTGCCCGAGGGCTGGACCTTCTCGAATGTTAATCTGGCCTCTGTCCCGGTATTCGTGGGCGCGCTGTTGGGGGCGATGCTCACGTATCTCTTCTCGTCGATGGCCATCAAGGCTGTGGGACGTGCTGCGCAGACCGTGATCCAGGATGTGCATGAGCAGTTCCGCGACAATCCGGGGATCATGGAAGGAACGTCGAAGCCGGACTACGGGCGTTGCGTGCGCATCGTGACCGGTGCGGCGCTCAAGGAGATGGTGTTGCCCGGCATTCTTGCCGTAGCCATGCCGTTGACGGTCGGCTTGATCTTCCGCCACTTCGGAGAGGAATTCTATCCCGGGGCTCTGCACCGCTGGCCAATGATTAACGGCATGCCCGTGAATCTGAGCGGTGCCGAAGCGGTTGCGGCGCTACTGATGGTCGGCACAATCAGCGGCATACTGCTGGCCATGCTGATGAATAACGGCGGCGGCGCGTGGGACAATGCCAAGAAGTTCATCGAAAGCGGCGCGCACGGCGGCAAACGCTCCGAAGCGCACAAGGCCGCAGTGGTCGGCGATACGGTTGGCGATCCGTTCAAAGACACGGCCGGCCCGTCGCTGCACGTGTTGATCAAGCTGCTGGCCACGGTCACGCTGGTGCTGGCTCCACTGTTTTTATAGAGACCGGGGGCAGAGTGAAGGGATAGGTGTAGAAACGCGCGTTTTTCTTCGCCCTGAAGTACAACCCCTGTACCCTGTTCCAATGAGTAATGGCTCCAAGCTTCCGTGGTATCAGCGGTCGCCGGAAGGATGGAAGCACTTCCGGTCTGTCCCGCTTGCCCGACTGCGACCGCTGATCATAGCCGTTTTCGTGCTCATCTCTACCTTCGGCTATTTCGACGACATCATTGCTGGAGGAGTTTACCCCTACTCCATCTTGGTCTCGAACGTTCTCTTCAGCGGACTGATCGCGTGCGCGTGGATACTGATTCTCTCCCGCAGGCCCTTTGGCTGGATCCTCTTACTCATTCCGATGCAGATGCTCAGCCCGCTGTTCATCGCTTGGTTTGACAAGATACTTTTGCGTCACTTCCCAGCCGCGCCCGCGACCGCCGCTATAGGAATACGCATAAGCGCAATAGGGATGATGGTCTCGATCGTCCTTTCCTATGTCTTCTTCATCTTCTTTATTCGCGGCGAGGGTAAGGAGTCCTTCAAGATCCGCAATGAACTGGAGCTGGCGCACGGAATCCAGAAAACTCTGGTACCTCCAGTGACGTTGCGGATGGCACGCTTCGAAATCTACGGCATCTCGAAGCCCAGCGAAAAGGTTGGCGGCGACCTGGTGGATGCGCTGTGCCTCCCCAACGGAGACGCTGTAGCCTATATCGCCGATATCGCGGGGCATGGGCTGCAAGCCGGCATCCTGATGGGGATGCTGAAGACCGCGGTGCGCACCGCGCTGCGCGAGGCCGGGAAACAAAAGCCTGAGGAGTCACTGCCATTCCTGCTGGAGTGCCTGAACGATGTGTTGCCGGAGGTGAAGGAACCGCACATGTATGCAACCTTTACCGGGCTGCGGCTGGACTCTGACGGCAGCGTTCATTGCGCTCTGGCAGCGAGCCCGCCCATCCTGCACTGGCACGCGAGCGGGCGGACTCTGTCGCAGGTGGAGGAGGAGCAGTTTCCACTTGGATTGTTGCCCATAACAGGCTTCGACGGTCAGCGATTGAACACGGCTTCCGGAGACCTGCTCGTGGTCGCGACAGATGGAATTCTCGAAGTCAGCAATCAGACGGGAGAAGAATTCGGAGTGGAACGACTGAAAGACACGATTACCACAAACGGTAACGCTTCACCGGCCAGCCTCGCGCAAAGTATCCTTGACGCCGCTCGCGCTTTTGGCCCCCAGCTGGATGATCAGACGATACTCATCGTTCGGTGTCTGTGAGGCGTGTCGTAACCTTCTGTTATCGTGTCCAGCATGCTACCCAACACATGGAAACAGAGATATTCGGAGACTCCGCGCACGGCCCTCTATTACCAGGGCATTCCATTGCAGCGGATGAGAATGCTGTTTCTCGCCGTCTTTTGTCTGTTCGGCATCATAGGGCTATTCAACGACCTGCTCAACCTGGGCAAGGTCCCTTATGTGATCGTCCTGCTCAATACAGTGGTCAGCGGATGCGTAGCCCTAGTTTATGTGCTGATCGCTACACGCTACCACCATTACTGGTTTTTTGTCGTAAGCATCCTGCAGGTTCCCTTCTGGATTGGGTTTAGCTTTTTCGTCAACTTTCTTTACACACACTTTCATCTGCACGGCGTTCCTTCGGCGCAGGGTATCTGGGTAGTTGCGATTGCCATACTTGCGCTGGTCATCATCTCCTATAGCCTGTTCATCGCCTTCATCACCGGGCAGGGTGCGGACGCCTATCGCGTACGCACCGAATTGGCATTGGCGCATGGCATCCAGCAGACTCTAGTCCCGCCTGTCACGGTACGAGCGGCACGCTTTGAGATTTACGGCATCTCGAAGCCGAGCGAAAAGGTTGGCGGCGATCTGGTGGATGCGCTGTGTCTTCCCAACGGAGACGCCATTGCCTACATCGCCGATATCGCCGGGCACGGATTGCAGGCCGGCATCCTGATGGGGATGTTGAAGACCGCAGTGCGCACCGCGCTGCTCGAGGCCGGCGAACTCGATGCGCAGCAGACTCTACCCCTCCTGCTGGACCGGCTGAACAGCGTGCTGCCGGTGGTTAAGGAGGCGTACATGTATGCGACATTTACCGGCTTCCGGCTGGGCGTCGACGGCAGTGTCTACTACGCGCTGGCTGCGAGCCCACCGATCCTCCACTGGCACGCGAGCCGGCGAACTCTGTCGCAGGTGGAGGAGGAGCAGTTTCCACTTGGTTTGTTGCCCGTGCCGGCGTTCGACGGCCAGCGCATGGAGACGGCCCCGGGCGATCTGCTGGTGGTGGCCACAGACGGCATTCTCGAAGTGAGCGACAAGAGTGGAGAAGAGTTAGGTGTGGAACGGCTGAAGACCGTAATCGCCGCGAACACAGAAACAGCGCTGGCCGATTTGGGGGCAAAGATTCTTGAAGCGGCGCAGTTCTTTGGGAAGCAGCTGGACGATCAGACGATCCTGATCGTGCGCTGCCTGTAAGCAGGTTCTAGCGCGAAGCCTTGAGCAGTTTGGCCGTAGTTACAATCTGGCCGGTGTGGCGCTGGGTGTGATCGGCCAGATGTACCAGCAGGCCTCCGACGCTGGTGGGAAGCTGCTTCTTGCCAACGCCACGAGGCTGTTCGAGATCGGCTGAGGCGAACTCACGGACACGATCGGCTGCACTGGCAATTCCCTGCTCGAATTCAGAAAACAACTCGTCGCGAGTTGCGCCCGGGGCCGATTCGCTCTTCAGCTTGACAAGCTGTTCCATGCTGAGTTGATTGCCTTCGGCGTATGTAAGCAGCCGGTCAAGACTACGCGCGATGTGGCGCAGATGGAAGGCAATCGGCGACAGTCCGCTGGGAGAGGCATGAAGTTCGCTCTCGGTCAGTCCATCCGCCCAGCGCACTGTGTCTTCGCGGGCGAGATCGAATGCGTGCAGGATGGCTCGCAGAACGGCGGGAAGTTCGGAGTAGGATCCGCGCAGCCAGGGCTCGGGCAGAGGAGCGACTTGCGAAGCGGCTTGTGTGGTCATGGCTAGAGTCCCTTCTTCTGACGAAATTCTCGCACGACCTCGGCAGGGTCGCGATGCTGGCCGTCAACCGCTTCGTTCATGGCTCGCATGTCTTCGGCGGTAATTTTCCCGGCGAGGGCATCGAGTGCTGTCTGTATCTGGGGCCAGCGGCGCAGGGCATCGTCGCGTACAAGCGGTACGGCCTGATAAGGCGGGAAATAATGCTTGTCGTCTTCGAGGGCGGTTAACTCAAACGCCTGAATGGGGCCGTCGGTCGAGTTCGCGGCGATCATATCCACCTGATGCGAGTTGAGTGCGCGGTAGAGCAGGCCAAGATCCATGGTGCGCGGAGCATCGGCGAATTTGAGGCCGTAGGCAGCGCTCAGACCCGGAAGCCCGTCAGGCCGCTGCTCGAACTCGTAGCCGACGCCAAGCTTCAATTGTGGCGTGTAAGGCACGGCCTGGCTGAGGGTCTGAAGCTGCAGCCGGCGCGCGTCGTCTCCCCGAATGACCATGGCGAAGGTGTTTTCAAAGCCAAGCGGATCGGCAACTGTAACGCCGTAGCGCGAAGCATAGAGCCGGCGCACGGTATCGAGAACGGCCTGTGGATCTCGATTAACCGGCTGCTTGAGGATGGCAGTCAGCGCTGTCCCGGTGTATTCAACGTAGGCGTCAATGCGTCCTGAGACGAGCGCCTGCTGGGCAATGTAACTGCCGGCGAGATAAAAGCGACGCTCGACCTTGAGATTCGACTTCGTCTCGATCTCCTGCGCGAGAAGCTCGCCCAGCACCACCTGCTCGGTAAAATTTTTCGCTCCAATCACCGGGTGGTTAGGCCGTGGCGGCGCGCAGGATATGAGCGACAGGCAAATTGCAACCGCCGTGGTGACAGAGATCCATCGCATCATTTCGCTGGCACTCGCAACCGGTGCTCGAGCAATCCTAAGAGGCCGTCGGCGGCTAGAGCGAGCAGGGCGGCGGGGATGGCTCCGGCGAGGACCAGTCGATTGTCGACGGACGCGACACCGCGAAAAATCAGTTCGCCCAGCCCCCCTGCTCCGACGGCCGCGGCAATGGTGGCGATGCCAACGCAGGTAACGGTGGCTGTGCGAAGTCCGGCGAGAATAACGGGAACTGCGAGCGGCAATTCGACCTTGAAGAGCCGTTGTGTGCCGGTAAGGCCCAGTGCTCGGGCAACCTCGATTACCGAGGGATCGATGCCCTGGATTCCTGCATAGGTATTACGCAGGATGGGCAGCAGCGCATAAGCGGTGAGCGCGACAATCGCGATGCGGGCTGCGCGTTCTCCAAGCCAGGGCAGAGGCAGCAGGAATCCAAACATGGCGAGCGAGGGAATGGTTTGCAGGATGTTCGCGAGAGCAAGGACCGGTTTGGCCCAGCGCGGCGAGCGCGTGAGCCAGATTCCGGCAGGAACGCTGATCGCCGTCGCGAAGAGCATGGCCGCGCTTGTGAGCCACAAGTGCTCCAGGGTCAGCTCGAAGATCTGGCCGCCATATTGCGACAGGAACTGCGAGTTCACGAGGCACCCTCCTCGTGCGCCAGCTCGCCGCGGCGGCAGGCGCGCACATACTCCACGACCTCGGGCTGCGTCGAGGTGAGAAACTCCCCTGCGGCAACGTTCGCGATCAGCCGGCCCTGGTCAAGCAGCACGATACGTGTGGAGAGATAGAGGGCCTCGTCAAGATCATGGGTAACAAGCAGAACGGTCTTCTCCAGCCGCCGCAGCAGATCGCGCAGCATGTCCTGCATTTCGGCGCGGGTCAGCGGATCGAGCGCGCCGAAAGGCTCGTCCATCAAGAGAATTGGCGGCTGTGCGGCAAGGGCACGGGCAAGACCCACACGCTGGCGCTGTCCTCCCGAAAGCTGATGAGGATATCGCTGGGCAAAGCTCGCGGGATCGAGACCGACAGCGGATAAAAGTTCGTGTCCGCACTTGCGGCAGGCGTCGCGCGGCGTGCCGGAGATTTCCGGCACCATCGACGCGTTGCGCTCGACGGTGAGGTGAGGAAAGAGTCCTGTCTCTTGAATGACGTAGCCGATGCCGCGGCGCAGATGGATCAGATCGACGTCGCGCACCCTCTTGCCGCCTACCAGAACCTCTCCGCTGGTGGGCTCGACCATGCGGTTCACAGTTCGCAGCAGCGTCGTCTTGCCAGATCCGCTCCGGCCAAGAATGGCTGTGGTGGTTCCCTCTTCGATGGCAAATGAAACGCGATCGAGCAGGGTTCGGCCCGGCGGCGTCTTGAAACTCACATCGCGAAATTCGATAGCTGCCGGCATGAGTGGGCCAAAAAAACGAAAGCCGGGCAGCTGCGCCCGGCCTTTTGTAGCTACTGCGGTTGCATTATTCGCCCTCGGCTGGTGCTTCGGGAGCGCTTGGACTCTTGACGCGCACGACGGTGATCTTCGAGAAGCCTTCCTTGAAGTTCGGCGGACGCAGACGTTCGGCCATCTTGTGCATGACCTCGTCGTTCACTGTTCGTTCACGACGGCGGTTACGCTCCAGACAGATTTCCAAGGGAACGTCGAAGAAAACGGCCTGCACGTCGTAGCCAAAGCTCTTCGCCATCTTGATCCACTGGCGGCGTTCGTGGGGTGACAGGTTGGTCGCGTCCACGTAGTTCCAGGGCATCTTGGCGATCAGGCGCGCGCGCAGCAGCGAGCGCAGGGTTGAAAATACCAGCCCTTGGTAGCGCTGCTCAGTGATGTCGTCGAACAGGATGCTGCGCAGCATGTCCGATGACAGCGGGGTAACGCCACGGCGTTTGAACCAAGTCGTCTTGCCCGATCCGGGTAAGCCGATGGTGAGCACCACAAAACCTTTCGGCCCATGGGGTTGGCCGGCGGCTTGCGGTTCTGGCGGCGGAGTCGATGGCAACTCTGGCTGGGTTTCCACTTCCAGCTTGCCCGGCTCCTCCAGGGCGCCGAGGGCAGCGGCGGTCTCCGGCGAAAGCTGACGGGTTTCATCGGCAGCCTCTGTTGCGGTTAGTATTGCTGGCTCCTGGGTTACGCTGCCTGCCTCCGGTGTATGTTCCTCGGCGGCTGCAGCTCCGTAAGAAGGGCGCAGTGGAGCCGGCTGATTCGCGGGTATTTCCTGGCCAATCTTTCCTGTGGACTCAGAATCGTTCGGTCCACGCTTGGGACGTCGTCTCATTTTTTCGCGCATCCATTCGCGCATAACTCAGGATGTAACACAGACTACGGCGAGTCGCAATGTGCGCGACGGCTTTGGAACCACTCTGACTAATGAAAAGCGACTCTTGGAGGGTCGTGACGAAAATTAAATTCTGGCCATAGAAAAATCTTATGCAGTGGTATTGACTACGGTGCTAGCATCGCTACATGGGGGTTTGAGGCTTTGCCCGCTCGCGGCTGGTCCCCAAATAAACTGCGAGACTCCACAGAAGATTTCAAGAACACACGAAGGAGAAAAAGTTTCCATGGCTGTAAAGGTTGGAATCAACGGCTTTGGCCGTATCGGACGCAATGTTTTCCGTGCTGCGTTGGGCGATCCCAAAATTGATATCGTAGCGGTTAACGATCTCACGAGCCCTGCGACGCTCGCCCACCTGCTCAAGTACGACTCGATTCTTGGCAACCTGAAGAACGAGATTTCCTCCACAAACGATTCGATTACCGTGGACGACAAGACGATCAAGGTTTTCGCGGAGCGCGATCCCGCCAAGCTCGACTGGAATTCAACCGGAGCACAGATTGTGGTTGAATCGACCGGCATTTTCACCGATGCCGCCAAGGCCAAGGCCCATCTGCAGGGCCCGGTGAAGAAGGTGATTATTTCCGCCCCGGCTACCAACGAGGACATCACTGTCGTTCTCGGCGTGAACGAATCGAAGTATGATCCGGCGAAGCACAACATCATCTCGAATGCCTCCTGCACGACTAACTGCCTTGCGCCTGTTGTAAAGGTGTTGCACGAGGAGTTCGGCATCGTTTCGGGCATCATGACCACCATCCACAGTTACACCAACGACCAGGTGATTCTCGACTTTCCGCACAAGGACCTGCGCCGCGCCCGTGCTGCCGCGATCAACATGATTCCCAGCTCGACTGGCGCCGCAAAGGCCCTCAAACTGGTGATTCCGGAAATGGCGGGCAAGCTGGACGGCTTTGCCATTCGCGTCCCTACTCCCAATGTTTCCGTGGTCGACCTGACAATTGTCGCTGAGAAGCCGGTTACAGGTGAGACTGTGAATGCCGCGCTCAAAAAGGCTGCTGACGGCGCATTGAAGGGCATTCTGGGCTATGAGACGGCCGAGCTGGTGTCGAGTGACTTCAAGGGCGACGCGCGCTCGTCGATCATCGACTCGCCGCTCACCAAGGTTGTAGGGAGCTCAGTGAAGGTCATCAGCTGGTATGACAACGAGTGGGGCTACTCGAATCGCGTGCGCGATCTGGTGCTCTTCCTCGCTGAAAAGGGTCTGTAATAATTACGATTTAACGCGGATTCGGTTCGAGTACAGAACAACCGAATCCGCGAACCTGTATCCTGATTCGCCATAACAATACGCGGAGCACCTCTCCCGGCAATGCGTCAAAATATTTCGGGATCGTCGCCCTTCGAGCCCATCATCGGCTTCTCACGCGCCGTTCGTGTGGGCAACATCGTTCATGTCTCAGGAACGGGCCCCGTAGGCGCAGACGAAGCTGACGCGGAGACACAAACCCGGCATACACTGGAGATTATCCGCACGGCGCTCGAAAAAGCAGGAGCCCGGATGGAAGATGTAGTCCGGACGCGCATGTACCTGACGCATGTGGAAGATTGGGAAGCCGTCGGGCGGGCGCATGGTGAATTCTTTGGGGCAATCCGGCCCGCGGCAACCATGGTCGTCGTCGCCAAGCTACTCAATCCGGCGTGGCGCGTGGAAATCGAGGCCGATGCGGCCATCAGTGATAAAAACTGAGCATCAGGAAAGTAAGCGGAAATCATGACGAAATTATCGATTCGCGATCTCGACCTTGCGCATAAACACGTATTCATGCGCGTGGACTTCAACGTGCCGCTGAGCGACGATGGAACCGAGATCATGGATGACACGCGCATCCGCGAAACTCTGCCCACGCTCGAATACGCGCTGCGCCATAAGGCCAAGCTGATCCTGGCGTCGCATCTGGGAAGGCCCAAGGGCAAACCCACTCCGAAATACAGCCTGCGTCCCCTAGTGGACAGGCTGCGAATGCTGCTGGACCATCATCTGGGCGAGCAGGTGAATGTCGCGTTTTCGCCGAATTGCGTAGGCGAGCTGGCCACCGAGCTTTCACGCCAGCTTGAGTCGGGCCAGGTCCTGCTGCTTGAAAATCTTCGCTTTCATGCCGGAGAAGAAGCGAACGACCCGAAGTTTGCCGAGCAGCTTGCCTCGCTGTGCGAGATCTACATCAACGACGCCTTTGGCAGCGCGCATCGCGCCCACGCATCGACCGAGGGCATCACGCACTTTGTGAAGAAGTCCGCTGCTGGGCTGCTCATGGAAAAAGAGCTGAAGTATCTCGGCAAGGGTCTCGATCAGCCGGCGAAGCCCTTCGTGGCTATCCTGGGCGGCGCTAAGGTGTCGGACAAGATCGAGGTCATCGATCACCTTCTCTCCAAGGTTGATGCAATTTTGATTGGCGGAGGAATGGCGTACACCTTCCTCAAAGCCAAAGGACAAGACGTGGGCAAGTCGCTGCTTGAGACCGACAAGATCGACGTCGCGAAAGAGGCCCTGGCCAAGGCCGAAGCAAAAGGCGCGCTCTTCCTGTTACCCGTCGATCATGTCCTCGCCGACAAGTTCGCGGCAGACGCCAAGACACAGATCTTCGAAGGCGACGGACCGTTTCCCGCTGAGTGGATGGGGCTCGACATCGGACCCAAGACTGTCGCCCTATTCTCGAAAGAGATCGCCGACGCCTCGACCATCGTATGGAACGGGCCGATGGGTGTCTTCGAGATGCCGGCTTTTGCTGTGGGCACGACCAAGCTCGCCAAGGTGGTGGCCGCAAATCAGGATGCGGTCTCCATCGTCGGCGGCGGTGATTCGGTTTCTGCGGTGAAGAAGGCAGGAGTGGCGGAGAAGATCACGCACATTTCGACCGGCGGCGGGGCTTCCTTAGAATTTCTGGAAGGCAAGAAGCTGCCGGGGGTCGAGGCGCTGACTAATAAGTAGAAACGATCCCGTATAAGTAGAAACGATCCCGTAGAGCCTAAGCCTCCTCACAATAGTCGAAAATTTAAAGGACGTTTGCATGTCACGTAAGCCCCTCATCGCAGCAAACTGGAAGATGTATAAGACTCCCGCGCAGGCCGAGGAGTTCGTCAAAGCTTTTCTGCCGCTCGTCGCAAATCAGGAGCGTGATGAGATCGTGCTCTGCCCGTCTGCCACCTCCCTCGCAGCCGTCGTTGCCGCGACTGCCGGCTTTGGCATTGCCGTCGGCGCGCAGAACATGCACTTCGCCGAAGAAGGCGCATACACTGGCGAGATCTCTCCCCTGATGCTGAAGGCCGCGGGCGTAACACACGTCATCATCGGCCACTCGGAGCGCAGGCAGTACTTCGATGAAACCGATGAAATGATCAACCAGAAGATCCACTCCGCGGTTAAGCACAGTCTTACTCCGATCCTCTGCATCGGAGAGTCCCTCGAAGACCGCGAAGCCGCCAAGACCGAAGAAGTCCTGCTCCGCCAGTGCGAAAAGGCGCTCAAAGGCGTAGTGCCCGCGAACGCCGAGAGCTTCGTGATCGCCTACGAGCCCGTATGGGCGATCGGCACCGGTCGCACCGCCACCCCGCAGATAGCCGGCCTCGCTCACTTCTATATCCGCAGCGAAGTCGCCCGCCTGCTCGGCCGCCAGGCCGCGGACAGCATCCGCATTCTCTACGGAGGCAGTGTGAAGCCCGACAATGCGTCGGCTCTGCTGAATCAGCCGGAGATCGATGGCGCGCTGGTCGGCGGAGCCAGCCTCGATGCCACATCGTTTGCGAAGATTGTGAACTATTAGCACGTCGCGAAAGGAATTCTGTTGCCTGAATTTGTGCGCATTCTGAGCGCATCCCGACTGCCCCCCGAAGGCGAGGCACGCGAGGTCGACTGCGGCGAATACCAACTCTGTGTTGCCAGAGTTGGCGGCGAGATCAGCGTGATGAATAACCTGTGTCCTCATAACGGCGGTCCGCTAGGCCAAGGCATTATCGAGGACGGCAAACTTATCTGCCCTTGGCATGCGTGGGCCTTCGATGTGAAGACGGGGGTTGCCGAGCACAATCCCCAGGCCCGCGTGCCGGTGTATGAGCACAAGATCGAGGGTAACGACGTGCTGGTGAAGCTGGAGTAGCGCAACCGGGCCAATCAGCTTCGCTTCACCCGCTTAAGCTTCCCTGCTACGCTTTGACTAGAATGCCCAACGATATTCCAGATCCTCCGAAAGCGCCGGAGGCCGCGGGGCTGTGGTGTCCCAGCTGCGCGCGCGTAGTCGACGATCCCCTGGTCTGCGGAGACTGCTCGGCGGTGATCTGCCGGGTGTGCGGAACTCCGCTCGAATCCGCCGACGAGTTGGCCTTTGGCTAAGAAGCCCCACTCGCAGGCCGTACGACCATCTCCCCGGTCCGCCCCCTCGCAGGCTCCTCGTCGAAATGCGGCTCCTCCGGTCACCATCAGTGGTCGCTGGCTTGCCTGGGCGCTTTTCATTGCGTTGTCGCTCGCGGCCATCAGCGCATATGCAACCCTGGCCCTGCTCTTCTATCAAGGGCAGTGGCAGCTGGTGCTGCATCCGGCGAAGACCATCACCATAACCCCTGCTTCGCAGGGATTGAAGTTCGATGAGATCCACTTCGACTACACCGAAACGGGGTCGGCGCAGCTCGATGGATGGTGGATCCCGGCCGAAAAAGACACGCGCTGGAGCCGGAGCACACTGCTCTATCTGCACGATGGCACCGGGTCTCTGTCCGACTACCTAGACGACCTTGCCACCCTGCACTCACTCGGTATCAACGTCTTCGCCTTCGACTACCGGGGATTTGGGCATAGCGCTGGGCCAACTCCAAGCGAGAAGCGCATGGCCGAGGACGCTGATGCCGCCTGGACCTATCTCGCCGATACGCGAAATATCGACGCAAAATTCATCGTGATTTACGGAGCCGGCCTCGGCGCGAGCTTGGCGGCGGAGTTGGCTGCGAGGCACGCTCCTCGAGGAGTGATTCTTGACCGACCAAGCGAACAGGCGCGGCAGATTATCGCTGCCGATGCTCGCGCCCGGCTTTTTCCCCAGTGGCTGATAACGGAGCGCTTCGATCCGTCGGAGACGCTGAAAAATCTCACCGTGCCCAAGCTCTTCCTCGACCGCAGCGGCAAAAAATCGAGAACGGAGCAGCTTTACCAGTCGGCCGCATTCCCGAAAGAGTATTTTGAATTGAAGCCGGGCGCATACGAAGCGACCCTGCGGCGTTTTTTCGACGAAATATTGCCGTAGCGAGACCATTCAGTAGAAGATTGCCGGGGAGAGTCGATATGTTCAGTTCGATTGAACGGATAAGGCCATTGTCGGCGCTGATTGCGCGCTTGGTCCTGGGAACCATCATGGTCGTGCATGGCGCGCAAAAGGTCTTTCCGCGCGGCTCACTGTATCAATTTGTGCAGTTTGTCGGGCACCTGGGCCTTCCCTACTGGCTGGGATACGTGGCTGCCTTCACCGAGCTGTTTGGCGGAGGTCTGTTGATTCTGGGCCTATTGGTACATCTTGCCGCCCTGGCGATTGCCATTGACATGGCGGTGGCCATCATCAAAGTCCATCTGCATCATGGACTTACGGGTCCTCAGGGCTTCGAATTTCCGCTTGCCCTGTTCGCATTGGCGGTGGTGTTAATGGGGACTGGACCCGGATTCATCGCGGCGGACGGATATGTATTTCGAGGCCGCAGCGGTCGTTGAGGGCTGATATCCCGGACATACGGCTCGCGCGAAGACCCCTTACCTGGCTGAGTGCTTGAATTCCAAATAAATGTGAGCGAGGTTCACTCACTTTTCATCTTTCGTAACCCTTGCGCCCTTGACAACCCCTGTCGGTAGCAACTACCTTAGCAATCGGAAGAGGTAAGTGCTAACGGGCCGCCTGGCCCGGTTTACGGCGCGCGCCAACCGGACTACTACAGTCCACTGCATTCTGTACTAAACTCGCGGGCCATCCCGCGCGAAGGAGAAGCAACGCAATGGCATCAGCAACTGCATCCGTAGCGACCACCTTTACTCCGCTGCATGATCGCATCCTGCTCCGACGAATCGAAGAGGGTGAGACGATCCGTGGCGGCATCATCATTCCCGACAGCGCCAAGGAAAAGCCCCAGGAGGGCGAAGTGATCTCCGTAGGCAAGGGCAAGTCGAACGACGAGGGCAAGACTTTTCCTCTCGACGTGAAGGCTGGCGACCGCGTTCTGTTCGGCAAGTACTCCGGCACCGAGATCAAGATCGACGGTGAAGAGTTCCTGATCATGCGCGAGGAAGAAGTCCTCGGCATCCTCAAGAGCAAGTGAACTAGCCGTTCAGGCAAACGCGCCTTCGGCGCACAACCTTTGATTAGTTTCAGGAGAAATCAGAAATGGCAAAGCAAATTCTGCATGGAGAAGACTCCCGCCAAGCAATTCTGCGCGGCGTGAACACTCTCGCCGAAGCAGTGAAGGTGACTCTTGGTCCCAAGGGCCGCAATGTGGTCATCGAGAAGAAGTTTGGATCACCCACGATCACCAAGGATGGTGTGACCGTGGCCAAGGAAATCGAGCTAAAGGATTCCCTCGAGAACATGGGCGCACAGATGGTGCGCGAAGTGGCCTCGAAGACCTCGGACGTGGCCGGCGACGGAACCACAACCGCAACGGTTCTGGCGCAGGCCATCTACCGCGAGGGAGTGAAGACGGTTGCCGCGGGTGCAAACCCAATGGCGCTGAAGCGGGGCATCGACCGGGCCGTTGAGGCCATCGTTGGCAAGCGCGACGAGAACGGCGTTGTGGTCGGCGGTGCACTCTCAAGCTTTTCGAAGCCCGTTACCGGCGACATGATCGCTCAGGTGGGCACCATCTCGGCCAACTCCGACTCGACTATCGGCAACATCATTGCCGAGGCGATGAAGAAGGTCGGCAAGGATGGCGTGATCACGGTTGAAGAGTCGAAGACGCTCGAGACGCTGCTTGAGGTTGTCGAGGGCATGCAGTTCGACCGCGGCTACCTGAGCCCCTACTTTGTCACCGATCCGGATCGCATGGAAGTCTCGCTCGAAGAGCCCTACATCCTGATCCACGAGAAGAAGATCAGCTCGATGAAAGATCTACTTCCCCTGCTCGAGCAGGTCGCACGCGGCGGCAAGCCGCTGGTCATCATCGCTGAGGATGTGGACGGCGAGGCACTGGCGACCCTGGTAGTCAACAAGCTGCGCGGCACGCTCAATGTAGCTGCGGTTAAGGCTCCCGGCTTCGGCGATCGTCGCAAGGCGATGCTGGAAGACATTGCCAAGCTGACCGGCGGCAAGGCCATCACCGAAGATCTGGGCATCAAGCTCGAGAATGTGAAGGTCGAGGACCTCGGCCGTGCCAAGCGCGTAACCATCGACAAGGACAACACGACCATCGTCGAAGGCCGCGGCGAGCACAAGGCCATCGAGGGCCGCGTGAAGGAAATCCGCAACCAGATTGAGAAGACCACCTCCGACTACGATCGCGAGAAGCTGCAGGAGCGGCTTGCGAAACTGGTTGGCGGCGTGGCCGTCATCAAGGTGGGTGCGGCAACCGAGACCGAGATGAAGGAGAAGAAGGCTCGCGTCGAGGATGCCATGCACGCAACCCGCGCCGCAGTCGAGGAAGGCATCGTTCCAGGCGGCGGTGTGGCGTTCGTGCGCAGCGCCAAGGATGTGGATGAGCTGATCAAAAAGCTCGAGGGCGATGAAAAGATCGGTGCGCAGATTATTCGTCGCGCCATCGAAGAGCCGCTGCGCCAGATCGTCGGTAACGCCGGCGAAGAGGGCGCTGTGGTGGTCGGCAAGATCCACGAGAGCAAGGATCCCAACTACGGCTACAACGCGGCAACGGGCGTCTTCGAGGATCTGGTGAAGGCCGGCGTCATCGACCCCACCAAGGTTACGCGCACGGCGCTGCAGAATGCTGCGTCCATCGCTGGCCTGATGCTGACGACCGAAGCCATGGTTGCTGACATTCCCGAGCCGAAGACTGCGCCTGCTCCGGGCGGTCACGGCGGCGGCATGGACGGCATGTACTAAGACTTCGCGTCCAGCAAAAGCCCTAACCGCAACAAAGAAAAGCCCCGCAGCGATGCGGGGCTTTTTTTGTTTCCGGCAGAGCGTGTACGGATCATGTCCGAGGCACAGCACCCTCAGTCCATTACAGAAGTAATACAAAAAGCAGATTGTGCCCTTTTTGGCTCCCGTCAGTCTATTACTATAAGAATTCAAAATTCACAGATGAGATTCGCTCCGACTGGAGCGGACTTGTGCTGTGGTTTCCCGGTGCGGTACGCCTGAAGAATGCAGGGGAGGCTGTAAACGCACCGGAGGCCCTTATCCGGCGCCCATGCCGCTTCTAACGAGGCACACTAGCCGGATTCAATCTTGCGGGCGATGAGCTGTCGAATCTCATCAGAAATTCGTCACGCCACAGCTATTACAAGTAGAACAATCGCAAGCACCGCAACCATGAAAGCCCTGACTTGGAAACCAGGGCTTCTTTTTTGGCTGCGCATCGGGCGAGCCCGCCTGTTTGAAAGCTCAAGCTCTGACATCATAAGGATTCCCGCAGCGTCTCCAACAGCTTTTCCGGGTCGCTCGTCGGCGGCAGGCAGGACGCGCCCTTGCAAACAACCGCAAAAGCCGCTCCCGAGGAAAGATTCGGCAAGTGCGGCAGCGTTTCGGCCAACACTGCAGGCAGATTCTCAGTCGTCACCTGGTTGGGGTGGAGCACGACCACTTGCATATTGACCGCGTAGAGCGCCGTGGCCATCGCAGCCAGCCGCCGCGCTTCTATTCCTTCTCCGATGACTACCACCTGAATGGGCGGTAGCAGAAGCAGCTTCAGGGCGAGGCCGTAAGTTCCGGCATACAGGCCGAAATGCTCAACAATCCCCACAAAATTCTCCAGCGTATCTTCCGCTTTGTCGCGAAAATCGCTGCGCCCGGTCAGGGCTTCGAGGCGTAGCAGAGCAGCTGCCGCGGCAGGATTGCCCGCCGGCGTCGGCGTGTCCTGGAGCGGCTTTCTGCGCGCTGACAGCGCACCCAACACCGGGGCGCTCGAAATTTCCGTATCGAAGAATGCACCGCCAGTCGAGTCATAGAAGCGAGCGATCATGTTTTCGCCGATCTCGACGCCGGCGTCGTAATATTTGCGGCTACCCGTCGCACTCCATGCGTCTATCAGTGCGTGAAGCAGGAAAGCATAATCGTCGAGTACACCCGCAACATGACGCCTCACGAGCTGCCCGCCGCCTGTGGTCTCTGAATATGCGATCACGTGCGCCAGACCTCGCTTCGGGTCCCAGCCCTCGCTCAGAATGCGGTCCAGCGTCTTTAGCCCAAACTGGCGCGGCTCTTTCAGGTCCAGAACGTGCGCGGCGTCGAGATACGCCGAGATCGCGAGCGCATTCCACGAGGTGTAGATCGTCTTATCTATATATGGCGTAGGCCGCAACAGGCGCGCTGCCAGTAGCTTCTTCTTCGCCGAGAATAGTTCCCTCTCCGCCTCTTCCGCCGTCAACCCCGCGTGTTGCGCGGCTTCTTCGATGGTGAGCTTGCGATGCAGAACGTTCTTCGCAGGATTGTGATGCATGTCGCCCAGTTCGCCGATGTCGTAATATGGTCCGGCCACGGCCATCTCAGCCGGAGTGAGCACAGCCGTCGCCTCATCGCGAGTCCACGTAAAGTAATCGCCATCGTCGTCGAGCGAAAGGTCGGCATCCTGTGAGGCGTAAAAGCCGCCGCGCTCCCGGTCGGTCATGCAGTCGTCGAGCCAGCGAACAATGTCGCGTGCCACGCGGGCTGCGTCAGAGTCCACAAACGACTGGAACGCGTGCACGTAGTTGCCGAGCAGGCCGGCGTTGTCATATAGCATTTTCTCGAAGTGCGGCACAACCCAGCGCTCGTCGACGGAGTAGCGATGGAAGCCTCCTGCAAGCTGGTCGTACACACCTCCGCGAGCCATCTTCTCCAGCGTGACGATGGCAGCGTCGCGCGCGGCTTCATTGCCGGTGCGGCCAGCCGCGTCGATCAACAGATCGATCGCCGCGGGATGCGGGAATTTTGGCTGCGTTCCAAAACCGCCGTAGCGCGGGTCGAACTGCTTGACCGCGCTCTTCACGAGCTTGTCGACGATGCCAAGCGAGAGTGAGCCAGCGCGCCCTGCAAATGTCTCGCCGTGCTCGATCGCGTCAAAGACGCTCGAAGCGGATTCCAGTACCTCCGAACGGCGCGTCTTCCATACATCGGCCATAGTGAGCAGCACGCGCTCAAAGCCGGGGCGTCCGTAACGATCGTCGCGCGGGAAATACGTTCCTCCGAAAAACGGTTTGCCGTCCGGAGTAAGCACGGCGGTCAGCGGCCAGCCACCCTGTCCGCTCATGGCGGAGACGGCCGCCTGATAGCGGCTGTCCACATCGGGGCGCTCGTCACGGTCCACTTTCACGGCGATAAAGTGCTCGTTGATGACCTTTGCCAGCGCCGCATCCTCATAGCTCTCGCGATCCATTACGTGACACCAGTGGCACCACACCGCGCCGATATCGAGCAGGATAGGTTTATCTTCTTTTGTTGCAAGGTCGAAGGCTTCCGCGCCCCATTCGTGCCAGTGGATTGGCTGGTGCAAAGCGGAGCGTAAGTACGAAGAGGCCGCGCGGTCGAGGGAGTTCCTGTGATCAGACATTCAAGTCAAAGTGTAATGCCTTCGACTGGCAAAAGCCTGCGCAGCTCGGTAGCGGGTCAGTTGAGGATCTGCTGGAGGCGTGAGAGCATCGCAAATATCCGCCGATGGTTCTGAGCGGGCAGGTTATATCGGGTGTGCTTCTATGCTGGGGCATTCTTTACGCTTGGTTCGAATCCACGATACCTCTCTCTGGGAAATTCAATCACCCGATGCTCGTACCTTATTGGATGGCGATCAGCAGCCGTTGCATTGGTCGTCCTACTTGCGAGCGAAGCGCTGACGTGGCTTATCTACCGTCCGATACGAAGACGAATTTCAAACTAACCCACTACCCCCAACTCCCCCGAAGCAGCAGCCGGCTCGTCCCGCAAATACTTTGAGTAAAAAGCGGAAGTCACCAGGAAGAACGTCGCGGAAAAAATGGCCCACATCCAGAAATTGATGAGGCTCACTCCGTCGTGATACAGCGCTGTCCATACGTGCGCGCGCATGGCCATGAGAGCAATCCCAAAGACGGTGCTGGCTGCCATCCAGAGTCCTCGGTGTCGCAGGATCCATGCCACTGGAACCATCCATGCCATAGGCAACAGAAAGAGACCGCAGAAGTAGAGCGCTAATGCGAATGTAAGTGCAATCCACAGAGCGAGCGCGAAGCTGAGATCCAGGATCAGAAGGCGGTCGTTCGGGACAGGGGTGCGAATTGCTTCTACTATCTGGAAGGGAGTGGCCGCGAGCATGCCGGCGATCCAGCCAAAAAGCGAGGCCCGCAACGCCTTGAAGAGACCAGCCCGGAAGCTCATGCCTCTCCGTTCACCAGGCGCCTGGCGATGTCGGCATACAGGTCGATAGCCTCCACCAGTTCGCGCTTGGCCAGCTTCTCATGCGGCGTATGCGCGACGTGGATGGAGCCGGGACCGAGCAGCAGCGGCTCGCCCCACTCGCTTAGCCAGGGCGCATCCGTGGTAAAAGCTGCCACCATGGAGGGAAGGCCCTCTATGTCGCGGAAGCGCGTGAAGGGAATCTCCAGCGTGAAATCGACAGTGGCGAGCCCCATAATAACTTCTTCGATTGCCTTGCGCGTCGGCTCGGAGGGCCCCACGAGTCGGATAAGCAGGTAAGCCTCAGCATGATCGGCAATAACATTGGTGGCGCGTCCGCCTGCAATTGTGCCCACGTTCAGCGTGCTCGGACCAATCCCGGGCGTGGACGGCAGCGGCAGGGCCAACACGCGACTGAGTGCCTCGATCAGCTTGTGTGTGGCGCTCTCGCCCAGTTCGGGATAAGCCGAGTGAGCCATTCTGCCAGTGGCCCGAATCTCGGCGCGCAAAGCGCCCTTCGAAGCCAGCCCTACGCGGTTGTCCGTCGGCTCGCCATTAATCAGGAAGCGGCTGCCGCGCGGGTTTTGATTAGCCACCTTCGCACCGGCAGAATCCCGCTCCTCACCGACAACGAACAGCAGGCCCACGTTTACGCTTTCTTCCCGCAACCGCTCTGCCGCCGCGATCTGCGCGGCGATAATGCCTTTGGCATCGCACGCGCCTCGGCCATGGATGAACTCGTCGTCTTCACTCGACGGGATAAATGGGGGAACCGTATCCATGTGCGTGGAGAAAACGACATCCGGCGTTTGGCCAGCGGCGCCTGCGTAGACATTTAACCGCTTACCCTGGCAACGGCTCTCGCGATCCTGCTCCACTGCCGTCGTTTCCACATGGAAGCCGCGTGCATTGAGAAATTCAACCAGGAACTCGCCAACCGCGCACTCGTTGTAGGTGATGGACTCAATGTCAATGAGACGTCGCGTCAGGGCAATCGCATCGAGCGCTACTCCGGCTTGGATCGAGGGTTGGCTCATCGAATTCAGAATACCTGAGCCGAGCGGCCATGGAGATGAGCGCATGTGCGGTGGTGGATGGTGACTATATCGACCACAATGAGAAACCCAAGCCTTTCACCTCGACCGCCAAGGCCCCCGATATCCTCGAGAAGGTCGAACGTGCCCGAGCTTCGCTGAATAATCGGCAATCTGTGTGACCCACTACACTAGCGAGAATTTTGTCTGCTTTGAGTTTTCCATACCTCTCTTGCGATTTATTTGGCTCTAAAAGTAGCTGGCGACTCGATAATTGATACGTGCTGCCCAATCGATTGGTAATTTCTTGAACGGCAGCCGGGTTCTGGCTAATCGTCGAATGACCTGCATGGGCCGACATTTCCCTACAATAAAGAAAGATGAACTCTACCCAACCTCCTGTGTTTTCACTCCGGACGATCGACAACCTGCGCGGAACTGCCGGCCGTCTCGAAGCCTTGCTGAACATCGGCGCGCCCGATGCGAATTACGCCGTGCTGGTGTGCCATCCTCATCCTTTGGGCGGCGGGACCATGCACAACAAGGTTGTGTACCACGCCATGAAGGCTTTCCGGAGCTTCGGCCTGCCTGTGCTGCGCTTCAATTTTCGCGGAACAGGACTGAGCGAGGGCGAGCACGACCACGGACGCGGCGAGCAGGACGACGTTCGCGCCGCGCTCGACTGGCTGGACAACGAATTCCACTTGCCTATCCTGTTCGCAGGATTTTCATTCGGGTCTTACGTGGGGCTGAGGGTCTGCTGCGGCGATCCACGCGTGAAAGGTCTCGTTGCACTGGGGCTTCCGGTGCATGCCGAGGGACGCGACTACCGTTACGATTTTCTTTCTGCCTGCGGCATGTCAAAGCTCTTCATCAGCGGGACACGCGACCGGTACGGCCCGCAATCGCAGATAGAGGCGGCAATGGCAATGGCAGCTTCGCCCAAAGAGATGGTCTGGGTCGAAGGAGCCGACCATTTCTTCGTAGGTAAACTGGATCAGGTACAGCGCGCCATCCGCAACTGGTGCGAGGCACACTTTCTTCTTTCGGTAGTCCAATGACCACGCTCGAGGCACTCAACGCCGATGCCACCGCGATCTTCGATCATGCTCTCAACGCCTGCGATATTCCACAGGCCTTCGATCGTCATCTGCGCTTCGACGACAAGACGCTCATCCGGCAGTCGTCGCCCCTGCTCCAGCCCATCACCGTTCCTCTCGATCCCTACAGGCGAATTCTGGTGATCTCCTTCGGTAAGGCCGGGTTGACCATGCTGAATGCGCTTCTGGAACGCCTTCCGCCTAAAATGCATTTTCGCGGCGTCTGCTCTGCACCCGAGATCCCAAAGAAGCGCACCTGGCGCATTCGCTACTTTGCCGGAGGCCATCCGCTGCCAAATGAAGATTCCCTCGATGCCGCGCGCGAGGCGCTGAAACAGCTGAAGCGTGCGCGCAAGCATACCTTCGTCTTCTTCCTCATCAGCGGAGGCGGATCGGCCATGCTCGAACTGCCCCTCGATCCGAAAATCTCCCTCGACGACACCATCGCCTTTCACGAAACGCTCATTGCATCAGGTGCTACCATCACCGAGATCAATACCGTGCGCAAATATTTCTCCGCCGTAAAAGGCGGACGCCTCGCGCTGGCCGCGCCCGATGCGGAGAAGCTCTCGTTGTTATTGGCTGACGTGCCCCTCAAGGATTTAGGCGCGGTCGCTTCCTCTCCCACCCTGCCCGACCACTCCACGCCGCAGGAGTGCGCCAAAATCCTGCAGCGCTTCCATCTGCTTGAGAAATTCCCGCAGAGTGTTCGCGAATATTTTGAGGGGCTAAAGTTAGAATCATCACCGCCTCGCGCCGCAAAAGAACAGGCCTTTGAGCATGCACAATTCGACACTCTGCTCTCGAATCACGACTTCGTCAATGCGGCGCGCGATCATGCGCTATCGCTCGGCTATAAAGTTGTGATCGACAACTCCTGCGACGACTGGGATTACCGTGAGGCGTCGCGGTATCTCCTAAAGCGGTTCCACGAACTGCGCGCGGAGTTTCCGCGGCTGTGCCTGCTGTCGAGCGGCGAGGTGACGGTCGAGATCGATGGCCCGACGGGATGCGGCGGACGAAATCAGCAGCTCACCCTGTTCTCGGCTTTCGACCTGGCGGAGCATGGGGATACCCCGATGGTATTGCTGAGCGCGGGATCGGACGGCATCGACGGAAATAGCCCGGCGGCCGGCGCGATCGCCGACCCCACCACCATCGCACGGGCGCAGGCATTCCACTTCGATCCCGAGGTTACTCTGAAGGAATTCGACACTTGCCCGCTCTTCACCGCGCTCGGCGACACCGTGGTGACCGGACCCACAGGCAACAACCTGCGCGACCTGCGTATCCTGCTTTCCTCAAAATAACCGACTTTCCCCTTTGCAAAAATCTGAACCCGAGTCACCCCTCCCGCGTAAGAACAGATGAAGCGGAGGAGGCTCGATGATTCCCTTCATCGAACATTGGGTTAGCACTTTCTGGCTGGCATTCACTCTTCTCTGGGTTGCCGCGGCGTTCACCTCCAAGCGTACAGTGCAGGTCCAGAGCGGCGGCTCGCGGCTCCTTCAGGCAGGCGTGGTACTCATTGGCGTGATGCTGCTCTTCAATTTGAGTCCCTGGTTGATGAGCGGATGGCTTACGGAGCGGCTGGCGCCCGAAACCGCACCGGTCGTCCTCGGCGGCGCTGTGCTGACGGTCGCGGGAATGCTCTTCAGTGTCTGGGCGCGGCTGACTCTGGGAAGAAACTGGAGCGGCACGGTAACCATCAAGCAGGATCACGAACTCATCCAGCGCGGCCCCTACCGGATTGTGCGGCATCCTATTTATACCGGGATGCTGCTTGCAATGCTGGGCACGGCGTTCATCTATGGCGTCGCACGATGCTTCCTCGGCGTTCCGATCGTGGGATTGGGATTCTGGCTGAAGGTGCAGGTCGAGGAACAGTTTATGGTGCAACAGTTCGGAGAGCAGTATGTGCGGTATCGGCACGAAGTGCGCGCTCTGATTCCATATATTCTGTAGCAGTGACCGTTACTTAACCGCTACACGCGCTGCGTGCAGGTGCTGCAGTGGATAGACGGTTGTTTCATGCTGCTGGAGTGCTTCGATTCCATCAGCGGCGGCGCGAGCGGCGGCAATCGTCGTGATTGTCGGAATGCGCTGCGTCACAGCGGCGCGACGGATTGCTTTCTCGTCAAAGAAGGTGTCCTGCCCATGCGG
This sequence comes from Silvibacterium sp., assembly GCA_049588475.1. GTDB lineage: Bacteria > Acidobacteriota > Terriglobia > Terriglobales > Acidobacteriaceae > Silvibacterium. Next base: position 44,075 of record JBAVYX010000393.1, read on the forward strand.
CGTGTTTACAATGAGCTGAATTCGCTCTCCCTTGATCAGGTCCACGACATTCGGACGACCTTCCTTCACCTTGTACACGCGCTCGACCACCAGTCCGGCGCGCTCCAGCACATTGGCCGTTCCTTCCGTTGCCACAATATGAAATCCGAGCTCGACATACTGCCGCGCAAGTTCGACAATCTGCACCTTGTCACGGTCGTTCACGCTAAAGAAAACAGTGCCCTTCAGCGGCAGGCTCTGTCCGGCAGAAAGCTGCGCCTTGGCGAAGGCCTCGCCAAAGTTATCGGCTACGCCCATCACCTCTCCGGTCGATTTCATCTCGGGACCAAGCACTGTATCCACCCCCTGGAATTTATTCCAGGGAAAGACGGGCGACTTTACGTAATAGTACGTGCCGGTCTCAAGGTCGCGCCCCGAGGCTACCTGCTCCGGAAGAAGCTCGCGCAGTGTGCGGCCCGTCATCAGACGCGAAGCGATTTTTGCTAGCGGAACTCCCGTGGCCTTCGAAACGTATGGCACCGTCCGCGAGGCGCGTGGATTTACCTCGATCACAAAGACCTTGTCTTCGTGGCCCGGCCTGCGCTGGATGGCGAATTGCAGATTGACCAGGCCCACAACATCCAATGCCAGCGCCAACTTGCGCGTGTACGCCCGAATCGTGTCGAGGGTCGCGGGAGCGATATCGACCGCGGGCAGCACGCACGATGAGTCGCCCGAATGAATTCCCGCCTCTTCGATATGCTGCATGATGGCGGCGATCAGCACGTCGCTCTTGTCGCAAAGCGCATCCACATCGACTTCAATGGCATCTTCAAGGAAATGATCGATGAGGATCGGCCGGTCGTGGGAGTACTCTACGGCTTCCTTCATGTAGTGCGAGACCGCCTCGCTGTCGTAAGCGATCACCATAGCACGCCCGCCCAACACGTACGAAGGTCGCACCAGCACCGGGTAGCCGATTTGTTCGGCACCGGCCAGAGCCTCTTCGACGCTGGCCGCCATTATGCCCGGCGGCTGCGGAATATTCAGGCCTTCAAGTAATTTGCCAAATCGTTTGCGATCTTCGGCAAGATCGATCGATTCAGGAGACGTTCCCAGGATCGGCACACCGGCTGCCTTCAGCCGCAGCGCCAGGTTCAGAGGAGTCTGTCCGCCGAACTGCACAATCATTCCGATCGCGGCGCCACTCGAAGCCTCATGCTCGTAAACCGCCAGCACGTCTTCCAGCGTCAACGGCTCGAAATACAGCCGGTCGCTCGTATCGTAGTCGGTTGAGACGGTCTCCGGATTGCAATTAACCATGATCGTCTCGTAGTCGTCTTCCTTGAGCGCGAACGCGGCGTGGCAGCAGCAGTAATCAAACTCAATTCCCTGCCCGATTCGATTGGGACCGCTGCCCAGAATGATGACCTTGCGCTTCGCTGTCGGAGCGGCCTCGTCTTCTTCGTCGTAGGTCGAATAGAGATACGGCGTCATGCTCTCGAACTCAGCTGCGCAGGTATCGACCAGCTTGAAAACTGGCTTGATGTCGTGCTGATATCGCAGCGCACGAACCTCCGCTACGCCTTCGTTCGTCGGCGTGCCCCATACTTCAGCGATGCGCTCGTCAGAGACGCCCATGCGTTTGGCTTTGCGCAGCAGCTCGACTGAAATGCTTGCGGCGGTTTGCTCACCCACCTGGGCAATCGTGTCCGTCACTTCCTTGATGTGGTAAAGGAACCACGGGTCGATCGAAGTCATACGAGCAACTTCGCGCACGGAGAGCCCCTGGCGAAAGGCGTAGCGGATATAGTTCAATCTCTCCGGCTGCGGAGTTACCAGGCGCTGCGTCAGGCGACGCGGCTCAATCTCTTCGGTGCCGATCTTCTTTCCGGTTTCGAGCGAGCGCAGCGCCTTCATCAGCGACTCCTTAAAGGTGCGTCCAATCGCCATCACTTCGCCGACCGATTTCATCTGTGGGCTGAGCGTTTCATCCGCGCCGGGAAATTTCTCGAACTGCCATTTGGGAATCTTTGTGACCACATAATCGATGCTCGGCTCGAAGCAGGCCGGTGTCATCTTGGTGATGTCGTTCGGAATCTCGTCGAGCGTGTATCCCACGGCCAGCTTCGCAGCGATCTTGGCGATGGGAAATCCAGTTGCCTTCGACGCTAGCGCCGACGAACGTGAGACACGCGGGTTCATCTCGATCACGGTCATGCGCCCAGTGGTTGGATGCACAGCGAACTGCACGTTTGAGCCGCCGGTTTCAACGCCGATCTCGCGGATCACGCGAATCGCAGCGGTGCGCATAGCCTGGTACTCACGATCGGTGAGCGTCTGCACAGGCGCAACGGTGATCGAGTCGCCGGTGTGGACTCCCATGGGGTCAACGTTCTCGATGGAACAGATGATGATGACGTTGTCGGCGAGGTCGCGCATTACCTCGAGCTCGTATTCTTTCCAGCCCAGTACCGACTCTTCTATCAGGCACTCGTGAACGGGAGAAAGGTCGAGTCCACGCGAGAGAATCTCCATCATCTCTTCGCGGTTATACGCGATGCCGCCGCCCGATCCACCCAGCGTGAACGACGGCCGGATGATCACCGGGAAACCGATCTTGTTGGCGAAGTCTGTGCCGTCGCGCAGGTTGTTCACCAGCGCCGAGCGCGGCACGTCGAGCCCGATCCGCGTCATCGCATCCTTGAAGAGCAGACGATCTTCGGCCTTCTTAATCGCTTCGAGCTTCGCGCCAATCAGCTCCACGCTATACTCGTCGAGAGTGCCGGCGTCCGCGAGATCGACAGCTAGATTGAGTGCCGTCTGCCCGCCCACCGTGGGCAGCAACGCGAACTTGCCGCCGCGTCCCTCGCCCTTGAGCATCTCTGATTCGATACGAATGATCTCTTCGATATACCGCGGCGTAAGGGGCTCAATGTAGGTGCGGTCGGCGAGCTCGGGATCGGTCATGATGGTGGCTGGGTTCGAGTTCACCAGCACCACTTCGTAGCCCTCGGCTTTGAGCGCCTTGCAGGCCTGCGTGCCGGAGTAGTCGAACTCCGCCGACTGGCCGATCACGATGGGCCCGGAGCCGATCACGAGAATCTTAGTGATGTCATTGCGACGTGGCATTTTTTCTTTGTTCCTAATCCTCAGTGCCAATCCTGTTTGTTACTTTGGCGGAAATCGAACGGGTTATCAGTACCATGCAACCATCAAACGGTAGGAACCTGCCTTCACTTGCCCCAAACCAAATACACCATCTTTCAGGTCAGCCGACTGATGCACCACACCTGTCTTTGGCGTGCACCGCTCGACCGCGAACCCGTCGTCAAACTTCGCACCTGTTTGATCCAAAACCGTACCCCAAACCAGCTCATTCTTAGTCAATTCAAAATATGCAGGAACTGGTTCTGAGTCGCACAAGCGCTTTTGCGCCGCGATGCACTGTTGCCGTGTGCCAAGGCAGGCAGTTGGAGCAAGTAAGCTACTCAACCCCAACATCGCGATGAGTAGCAGTTTCTTCACCCTTTCCACTCCTCCATCATCTTCCGGAAGTCGCGAAAGAGATAATTCGAGTCCTGCGGACCAGGGCTGGCTTCTGGGTGGTATTGCACGCTGAAGAGCGGCATCGTCCGGTGGCGCAGCCCTTCGAGCGTGTTGTCGTTCAGGTCGATGTGCGTCAGATCCACGTCGCTCGTCTTGAGCGAATCGGGATCGACGGCGAAGTTATGGTTGTGGCAGGTGATCTCCACCTTGCCCGAATCCATCTGCTGTACGGGATGGTTGCCACCGTGATGTCCAAACTTCAGCTTGTAGGTTTTGCCGCCGAGCGCGAGGCCGATGAGCTGGTGGCCGAGGCAGATTCCGAAGACCGGCGTGCGCCCCGCCAGCTTGCGGATATTCTCCTGAGCATAGGTCACCGGTTCCGGATCGCCGGGGCCGTTTGAGAGGAAGACTCCGTCGGGATTAAGTGCCAGCACATCTTCTGCCGAGGTCTCAGCCGGAACAACGGTTACGCGGCAGCCTTCCTTCGACAGCATGTGCAAAATATTCTTCTTGATGCCGTAGTCGTAGGCGACCACATGCAGACGCGGGCGCTCGTCTGGTACAAGGTCCGCATCCAGCTGCAGTGGATCGGAGGCATCGTGCTCCCACTCGTAGCGTGCCTTGGTCGAGACTACCTTCGCCAGGTCCGTCCCATCCATTTTGCGAATCGAGCGGGCCTTCTCTACTAACAGATCGGTGTTTGTCTCAATCGAAGAAATCACTCCGCGCATCACGCCATGCGTCCGCAGGTGGCGCACCAGGGCACGCGTGTCGATTTCTGAAATTACCGGAACCTGGAAGCGCTCTAGATACTCGTCGGCCACCTGCTGCGAGCGCCAGTTCGAGGAGATGGGTGAAAATTCGCGCACCACTAGCCCCTCGATGTAGGGCTTGTTGGCTTCGTTATCGTTGCTATTCGTGCCGTAGTTGCCGATCTGTGGATTCGTCAGAACGACGATCTGCCCCGCATACGAAGGGTCGGTGAAAATCTCCTGATAGCCGGTCAGAGAAGTATTAAAAACCACTTCGCCGTAGCACTCGCCCTTGGCGCCGTAGCCGTCACCGCGAAAGATGCGCCCGTCTTCGAGCGCAAGGATTGCCTGCATTGCTTCTCCGTCTTGGGCACTTCCAGAAAACCGTGCCTTCCTCGGCTTTCACCCGGATCGCCGCCCTCTTCTGGCTGCGTCGACTCAGGGCCGCGGCTTCGGGATACACCATTTCAGAAAATTCCGGAAAATGCTCGTAGATTCAATAGATTTTAACAGGGAGTGACCGTCAGATCACATATACCCCGCGTTAATTCTCGAAAGAAAAACCCCGGCTCGCGACCGGGGCTTCATGCATGCTTAAAGTGCCTGCTACTTTGGAGGCGTGGGCGGTGCCGGCTGCGGCGGTTTCTGCTCCTCCTGCAACTGCTGCTGTTGCCCGGGAACGGTGACGTCTGGTCCCTGCTTCGCTGGTTCAAGCCCGGGAATCGTCGGGGCGCTCTTCACGATGCCGGTAGCCGCATCCTGAATGGAGATGTTATAGCGGTCGAGCGTGCTGGCCAGAATCTGCGCGAGCGCGGCCCGGTCGATGGCATACTTTGCCGTCGTCGAGATGACACTGGCCACTGCCGTGGCGAGTGCGCGCTGCTGTTGCAGCACAAGCGCAGTCGTCGAGGCGCCAAGGTGAAGCTTCTTCAACTCTGCATCCAGACTCTGCTGGTCATAGTCGCGGGTAGCTATCGCCGATTGAACCGCGGCGCGGTCATTGGTGAGCGCAAACTGCGCGTTGACCACGTTCATCCGGGTCTGCACATAAAGCTGTTGCAGCCGCATCTGCGCCTGGCGGTATTCAAGCTGCGACCGCGCCTGCGCGGATTGCGCCTGGCGATTGCGGATGGGAATATTGAGAGTCAAGCCCGCGCCCTTGTTCGGGCTACTGCTATTAAATAGATTCGAGAACGCGCTTCCGAAGGAGATCGGAGGAAAGCTTCCCGGAGGACACGCCACACCGGTTTCGAAGTTCACGCAGTATGGACTTTGCTGTCCGCCCAGCGCCGAGGCTCCATAGAAGGCGTAGACATCGACCGTTGGCAACAGGCCATTCTTCTCGCCTTTCAGCGTGATCTCGTCATTCTTGAGCGTGATGACAGCCTGCTCGATCGACGGGCTGTTGGCGTTGGCCTGGCGTACCAGGTCGTCGGCCGATTGGCGCTCCTCGGGCATCTCGATCAGGCTCACGCGATCGGTTGGGGTCACCGGCGCATTCGCCAGCGTCGGATCTTCCAGGCTGCGTGCAATGGCCTGCTTCATGACCAGCTGTTGATATTCGAGATTGCTCTGCGATGCAATCACCCCCTGCTTATCCGTCTCTACGGAGCTGCTGGCGCTCACCACGTCGAGCGGAGCCATGGTGCCGATCTCGAGTGCTTTCTTGTCGTCTTCGAGCAAACGCGTCGATTGCTCGAGCGCACGCTGTTTGGCCTGAAGATCTTCATACGCGCTCACCAGCCCCCAGTAGATGTCTTCCACCTGGTTGATGGTGAATAGCAGCTGCTGGCGGAAGGCCGAGTCGGCAATCCGGCGGTTGTTCTTTGCCTGTACGATGAAGCGTCCGTTGATGCCCCATCCAAATCCCTGAAGCAGGTGCTGCGTGAGCTGCATGTTGAACTGCGTCTGGTAGGCCGGACTGTACGTATTGAAGATGCTGTTCGATGAGGTGTAGCTGTTGTCGAAGGTCACCCCAAGCGTTGTGCCGGTGATGAAGCCCTGACTATAGCCAAAGTTGTAGGTGTTCGTGTTCTGGTTCAGCTTCGAGCTGCCCGAGAAGAGTGGATTCAATTCTTGTGTAGACGTCCGCTGGAGTTGAATCGTTCCTGTCACCAGAGGGTCCATATCTACCGGCAGGGGTCCGCCGCCATTCGTGGTAAGGCCCTGTCCGCCGAGACCTGCACCTGCGCCACCGGCGGCAACGCTGGTGCCGCCTGGACCACCACCAGCGCTCACCGTCGTCCCCGTCCCGCCCACCGTGCCGGTCACCAATCCGCTATTCACACCCAGAAAAAGTGCGCCGGAACGGGTACGCAGAATATCCGTGTCGGCGATGTCCAGATTAAAACGTTGGATCGCAATATCGTAGTTGTTCTCCAGTGCCAGCATGATCGCATCGCTCAGGCTCAGGTAAATCTTGCCGCCCTTTACCAGGTCCTCGAGACGCGGCGAGTTCAGGAAGCTGGCTGGAGGCGCGGTGGTGGGCTTGTAAGGGGCAATCGGATTCGGAAAGTGACGCCGTTCCCTGGTGAAGTCGCGCGGCGTTGGCCGCATATAGAGCGGCTGTGTATAGTTCGGCGGCGGCTCTGCTGGCAGTCCCTGCGTGTTGGGTGTTGCCGCGGGATTGGACGGCGTGTTTTGCTGTGCCTGTGGCGGCTCAATCCCGTTACCCAGGGCGTAGACCGGTGCCGTGGCCGCCAGCAGACAACTCACGGCCGCCGCTGATTTCAGTTTTAAGAACAGGCTCGAACCACGAACCGGCTTATTGCTCATCGCCACTTGGCGTTTACCAAACCAATGCATTCGCCCTCTCCAAAATTCAATCGACCCGTTGAGCGAAAGTCCGCGCCCATCCTGATCTACATTTCTCTATGACATCATTCCGTATGCCCGACGGTAAGCACGGCAGACGTCTTCCCCGCGGCCAATGTCCCGGTTGATCTGCTATACGCGAACCGCTCTTGCTTCGTTCCGCGTTTTGGATTTCGTTCCTCGCTGCCGCTTTCAAAAAGAGGAACTGACAGCGAGCGATTTTGTCTCTGTGGACTCGCCGCCCGAAAGAAATTTGAGTATACCGTAGCGCTTCTGATGATCGAGCTCAGCCAAAAGACCCAGAACTTGTTGCAATTTTGAGAGAATTCCCGCAGAAGGCAGCAATGAACTGGAAGCTCACACTCGCTTACGATGGCACGGATTTTCACGGCTGGCAGATTCAGCCAGAGTGCACCACGATCCAGGGCGAATTAGCCGGCGCCATCGAGCGCATAACCGCAGAACGCATCCTGCCCCAGGGCAGCGGACGCACCGACGCAGGCGTTCATGCTCGCGCGCAGGTGGCATCGTTCGAACTAAATGCGCCAATTCCACCTGAAAATCTCCATCGTGCTCTTAATCGCACTTTGCCGCCGGCCATCCGCGTTCTCAGCGCCGAACACGCCAGCCCCGGCTTCCATGCCCGGCACAGCGTTCAGACCAAGACCTATGAATACCGCATCTGGCGCGGCGAAATCTGTCCTCCCTGGATCGCACGCTATGTCTACGCTCTCAACTGGCCGCTCGACATCGAGCGCATGAAGCAGGCCGCGACCCTGGTCGTCGGCGAACACGACTTCACTTCGTTCACTGCCACTGACCCTGACCTCTCTGTTAGAACCTCCGATTCACTCGACGCCGACGCGAAAGCAGGAAATATTCGCACTATCTTTTCGTCTTCCTTCTCTTCAGAGGACGAAGATGTCCTGATTTACCAGGTGCGCGGCAATGGCTTCCTCCACCACATGGTGCGCAACCTTGTGGGGACTTTCCTCGATGGGGGACGTGGGCACATCGAACCTGAGGATGTTCGCAACATTCTCGATCAGCGATCGCGATCGGCTGCGGGTGCGACGGCTCCTGCGCGGGGGTTGTGGCTCAATAGCGTCGAATATTGAGTCGGTAGACTCCACGGCTTTGGGTTCACAACTTGGTCTGCATTGCGCGAAGCGCGTTCGCTGGGACGCCGGTCCTGCTACGCTGATGGTTCATGGTTTCCACGCTTCCCGCATCGGCTTACGCCCGCATCGCGCAACTTGCGGCGGACCGGCGTGTCCATCAGGCCTTCAAGTGGCTGCATCTCCAGGAGCAGCAGCTTCTCCGCTGGCAGGCCGACCTGGTGGCCGTCCCTGCGCCGCCTTTCGGTGAGCAGCCTCGCGCCGAGTGGCTCTGCCAGCGTTTTCGCGAGCTCCATCTCGATGAGGTCTACCTTGACCCCATCGGCAACGCCATTGCCGTCAGGAAAGCCGCACCATCGTCGAAGCCTCTGCCCGCATCTGGGCATTCAAGAGCATCGGGGCGCTGCGTGCTTCTCTCCGCGCACATCGACACCGTCTTCCCCGAGACGCTCATCGAGCCAAAACTTGAAGGCACGCGTCTCCAGGCGCCCGGCGCATGCGACAACGGAGCCGGCGTCGTTTGCCTGCTCGCCCTGGCTGGCGCCCTTGAGAACGCGGCCATCGACGTAGGCTGTGATCTGGTCTTCGCCGGCAACGTCGGCGAAGAAGGCGAGGGAGACCTACGCGGCATGCGCTACCTTTACGAGCGTTCCTCATTCAAGGACTCCATCACTGCTCACATCGTTCTCGATGGCGCCGGGCACGAAGTCGCCATATCCGACGCGCTCGGGAGCCAGCGTTATCTGGTCACCCTCTGCGGCCCCGGCGGCCACTCGTGGACCGATGCCGGACGCCCTAATCCCATCGTCGTTCTGAGTCACGCCATCGCCCGCCTCAGTGAGATCGAGCTTACCGCTGCGCCGCGCACCACGTTCAATGTGGGAACCATCGAAGGCGGCACCGCCATCAATGCCATCCCCGAGCAGGCTTCTGCGCGCTTCGACTTTCGCTCCACAGATCCCGATCAACTTATCCTTCTCGAAGTCGAGCTGCACCGCGCCGTCGAGGATGCCGTCATCGCCGCAAATCGGCTGTATGCGGAAAGTGAGAAGCACAAGGTAGGAATCGAGTTTTCCATCGAGAGGATCGGCTCACGCCCCGCGGGCCGTCTCTCCCATGAAAGCCCGCTCTATGAAACCCTCCGCGCCGTCGACCGTCATCTCAACATCCGTACGCAGGCGCGTATCGCCTCGACCGACGCCAACATCCCGCTTTCCCTCGGCGTCCCCGCTGTAAGCCTGGGAGCAGGCGGCGAAGGAGGCGGCATCCACACCCGCGCCGAATGGTACGACGCCCGAGGACGCGAGCTTGGTCTGCGCCGCATCCTGCTACTGCTGCTCGCCCTGGCCACCTCTTGATAGACTTCAGCGTGTGAACGCGCGCACGTTTTCCTTTCTGATTCTCGCTTCTCTTCTCGCTGCGCCCGCATGCGCGCAAACCCACCAGGCTGCCGATGCCATCTACCACAACGGCAATATCCTCACTGGCGTCGATCTCACTGGCCCTCACCCCGAACGAGTATCCGCTATGGCCGTCGGGCACGGCGTCATTCTCGGCGCGGGAGACACCGCCATCATCGAAGCGCAATTCAAAACCCCATCTACTCAGCTCATCGACCTGCACGGCGCTTTCGTCATGCCAGGCTTCAACGATGCTCACGCGCACCTAGGCTCCGCTGGGGAGATCAAGCTGTCCGTCGACCTCACGGGTTCTAGCTCCCTCGAAGAAATGCAGAAGAGAGTGCAGAAAGCCGCCGCGGTGGCCGCCTCCAGCGCATGGCTTTCCGGCGGAGGATGGGATCATACTCTCTGGCCCTCCAAACGGCTGCCTACCAAGGCTGATCTCGACTCCGTGACCGGGAACCATCCCGCCTTTTTCGTCCGCGTTGACGGCCACATCGCCATCGCCAACTCGGCTGCGCTCGCCGCTGCCGGAATCACGCGCGATACGCCCGACCCGCAGGGCGGAAAGATCGATCGCGACCCCAGCGGCAATGCCACCGGCATCATCCGCGAGACTGCGCAGGCTCTCGTCGATAAGCACATTCCGCCGCCCACTCCCGAGTTGCGCCGCAAGGGCAACCTCCTGGCTCTCGAAGACGCTGCCTCGCATGGCGTTACCTCCGTACAGGACAATTCCGACTGGGAAGACTTTCTCGTCTATGAACAGTTGGAGCGCGAAGGCAAGCTGCCGGTGCGCATCAGCGAGTGGTTGCCCTTTGGAGCCTCAGTCGACGTGCTCAAGCAAAAGCGCGCGTACCATCCCGCCACGGATCGCATGCTGCACACAACCATGCTAAAGGGTTTCATGGATGGGTCTTTGGGTTCGAGAACCGCGGCCCTGAACGCTCCCTACAACGACGACCCCGGCAACTCGGGCATACCCCGCTATGAACAGGACAAGCTCAACGCGATGGCTGTCGAGCGCGCGCAGGCTGGCTTCCAGATGGGCTTCCACGCGATCGGCGATCGCGCCGTCAGCATGGCCCTCAACGCCTTTGCGGCCGCCCAGCAGCCTGCTCCCGTGCGCATCCCGCCGCGCACCAACCAGCCGAATCGCCCTTACCATAACAACGTGCGCCGGGCGATCCATTTCCAGCCCTCGCCGCGCAACCGCATTGAGCACTCGCAGGTGGTCGATGCCGCTGATTTTGTCCGTTACAAACAACTCGGCGTCATCGCCTCCATGCAGCCCAACCATTTACTCACGGACATGGCATGGGCCGAACAGCGCGTGGGCCTGGAGCGCGCCAAAAACTCCTACGCCTGGAAGAGTTTTCTCGATGCCGGCGTTCCGCTGGCCTTCGGAACCGACTATCCCGTGGAGCCGATCACGCCTTTTCGCGGAGTCTATGCCGCCGTCACGCGCATGAACGAAGCCGGGACGGCGACCTACCATCCCGAGGAGACGCTCACCATCTGGCAGGCTCTTTTTGCCTACACCCAGGGATCAGCCTTCGCCGAATTCTCCGAACCCTGGAAAGGCAAGCTCGCCCCCGGCTACGTCGCCGACTTCGTTGTCCTCGACCGCGACCTCACCAAGGTGGCTCCGGCGCAGATTCTGAAAACGCAAGTACTGCGCACGGTGGTCGATGGGAGGACGGTCTATACGCATTGAGTCTTATACAAAACCAATACCGCTAAGCCTCTTCTCCGCGCGTCACCACCAGCGCCAGCGGCAGAGCGGCAAGCAGAATCGCCGATGCCAGCAAGAACGGCGCTCCGGGCAGCCGGAACCCCGCTCCAGGCCGAATTCCTGCCGCAAATGCAAACGTGAACAGCGTGGGACCGATCAGCGCCGTCATCCCGCGAATGCACTGCACCGCTCCCTGCAATTGGCCCTGTTCATTCGCACCCACGTGCCGGGTCATCATGCCCTGCGCCGGCGGTCCGCATAGACCCCAGATGGCCATGATCGGAATACCCATCAAGAAAATGGCTCCAGTCGGCGCCAATCCAAAGATCGCGAAGCCGATCCAGCCAACCCCGAGACCTACCAACATGGTTGTCCGATCCCCCAGACGCTGCACGATCGGCTTCACCAGGAGTCCGCCCACCGTCGCCGAGCACACGCCTACCAGCGCCAGCGACAACCCGACTGCGCGATCTGTCCAACGATACCGGTAGTCCAGGTACAGCACCCATGTATTCATCAGGGACTGCTGTGTCAGATAGCTGAGAAACAGCACCGACCCCAGCCCCAGCAGCTCGCGATGCCGCCTGAGCAAGGTGAGCGATCCCACAGGATTCGCCCGCTTCCACGAAAATCTTCCCCGCGACTCCAGCCCCAAAGACTCCGGCAGCACAAACAGCCCATACATCGCATTCAGCAGGCTCATGCCGCCGGCCGCCCAGAACGGCAGCCGGGGATTGACGTTGCCCAACACTCCGCCCAGCGCCGGTCCCAGCACAAATCCTAGCCCGAAGGCCGCGCTCACCATCCCGAACGCCCCGGCACGTTTCTTCGGCGGCGTCACATCGGCAATGTAGGCCATCGCCGTCGGGATGCTCGCCGAGGTAATGCCGGAAATCAGCCGCCCCACAAAGAGCCACCCCAGCGTCGGCGCAAGAGCCATCACCAGGTAATCCATGCCCAGGCCGAAGTTCGACAGCAGAATCACCGGCCTGCGCCCGAAGCGATCCGACAGCGATCCCAGCAGCGGCGAAAAGAAAAACTGCATCACCGCCCACACGGTTCCGAAGATGCCGAAAACCTGCGCCGCGCGTGGTGCGTTCCCGCCCAGAAAATTCGTCACCAGACGAGGCAGCACCGGCGCGATCATCCCCATCGCCAGCATGTCCAGGGTAATGGTCACAAAAATGAAGGCAACCGCGGCGCGCCGGCCAGCGGGCGGGGCAATCTCTAAATCGGGAACCGACTCGCCGGGTGTTGCCGCCATAACCAGCATTCTCTCCTGAACGCTATGCGCCGCGCTTGGAATAATCTGACCACCGGTCACTTATTCGAGTGTGGGTGCTCCATCCTTTCGCGTAAAAAAATGCTTGGAGATATCAGCCTGAACGCGGTACTACTCCCTATCCCCTACACCCTGTACCCTGTTCTCCTATGTCGCGGTCGCTGAAAGCCCATTTACTCCTGCTCGCAGTGGTATTTGTCTGGGGATCAACCTTCGTGCTCATTAAAGGGGCGCTGGCGGACATCTCTCCCCTGCTCTTCAACCTCCTGCGTATGGCGCTGGCCACTCTTTGCCTAGCGCTCGTCTATCGAAGACATATCGGCCGCATCGGCCGCTCGGCCCTGGTCCCAGGAGGCGTTACGGGCTTCTGCCTGGCCGTGGGCTACCAGTTCCAGACCGCTGGCCTGCGCCTCACCACGCCTTCCAAGTCCGCCTTCATCACGGGACTGGTCGTGGTCCTGGTTCCCCTGCTGCTGGTCATCCCAGGGCTGCGCCCCGCCGGCACGCACGCTCCCCGCTGGAACTCCTATTTAGGAGCGCTGCTGGCTTTCCTTGGCATTCTTCTGCTCACCCTGCCTCCGCATGCGGGCCTGGGTTTCGCAGGCGTTAATCTTGGCGATCTGCTCACCCTTGGCTGTGCATTGGGATTTTCATTCCACATGCTCGCCCTGGCTCACTTTTCTCCCCGCGTACGCTTCGAGCAACTGGCCGTACTGCAGGTCGCCTTCGCCGCAGTCTTCATGGCCATCAGCATGCCCGTCTTCGAGCGCCCTTTCGCCCATTGGAGTCCGCGCGTCGTCACCGCCCTGCTCATTGCCGCCCTGCTGGCCACGGCCGCCGCCTTCACCATCCAGAGCTGGGCGCAGCAATTTATCCCCGCCACTCACACCGCGATTCTCTTTACTATGGAGCCGGTCTTCGCCTGGCTCACCTCATTCATCGTCCTGGGAGAACGTCTCGGGATGCGCTCCAGCCTGGGCGCTTTGCTCATCCTTACCGGAATCGGTGCCACCGAACTGCTCCCTTCGCGCATCCAATCCACAGCGCACGAAACGGCGCCCATCCATGAAACCTTGTAGCCGTTGCGAAGGCTTGTAGCCGGGCAAGAGCATGTGACCCTTTTTGCCTGTACTATGCGTCTAATTCACTTAGGTGGCGGGCGAAGGCCGCGCCATCGCCGAAGCCGATTTATACTGGAAGACGAGAGAAAGATTACGCTTGAACTGCATCGGGCAGACGGCGGCATCCAACAGCGCTCACCGAAGATTACGAGGTTAGACCAGAAATGAAATCGCTTCTAGGACGGCTCCGCTCCAGCCGTCTCGCTTCTACCTTCATCATTCTCGCCACTCTTTCCGCCGGTATCCTCATCGGCTCGTTCGTCACTCACGGAGTGCGTGGCCAGGAATCGAAGGTCGACACCTCCGACGCCACTCCGCTCAAGATTCCCAACCCCCGCGATCTGTCCACGGACTTCACGCGCATCGCCAACCAGGTTAGCCCCGCGGTCGTGAATATCAACACCATTACCCTGCCTAAGCAGAGGGATCAGTCGCGCGGACGTAACCCGCACTCGCGCCAATTCCAGCCGCAGCAGCCGCCCGACGATAACGGCGATGATGACGATCAGGATGATCAGGGCCAGGGCAATTTCCAGGACTTCTTCAACCGCTTCTTTGGCGGTCAAGGGGGAACCCCGGATGAGGGCGGCCAGGAGCGCGAATCGCTCGGCTCCGGCTTTATCGTCGACCCTCGCGGCTACATCCTCACCAACAATCACGTCGTCGACAAGGCCGACAGGATCTTCGTCCGCCTCTCCACCGACCCCGATGGCGGCAACATTCAGGGCCGCCCGGCAAAAGTCGTAGGCGTCGATAAGGATACCGACATTGCCGTTATCAAGATCGAGACCAACCAGCCTCTGCCCGCCGTCAAGCTAGGCAACTCCGATGGCGCTCAGGTGGGAGACTGGGTCATCGCCATCGGCAGCCCGTTCAACCTGGCGCATACGGTGACCGCCGGCATCGTCTCGAGCAAGAACCGCACCATCGATCAGGGCCCGCGCGGTCAGTTCCAACACTTTATCCAGACCGATGCCGCCATCAATCCTGGCAACTCCGGCGGACCGCTGCTTAACATGGCGGGTGAAGTCATCGGCGTCAATACCGCCATTTATACCCAGTCCGGAACCTATGCCGGTGTGGGCTTCGCCATGCCCTCCAACACCGTCATCAATGATTACAACGAGCTTATCGGGCCTGAACACAAAGTCACCCGCGGCAGCATTGGAATCAACTTCCAGGGCAATCTGCCCAGTGCTGTCAGCCGCGTCTATGGCTTCAAGTCCGGAGTGCTTATCAGCAGCGTGACACCCGGCTTCGGCGCGGATAAGGCCGGCCTCAAGCCCGGGGACATCATTACCACCATCGACGGCCGTCCGATAAAGGATGGCGACGATCTGGTGAACGATATCTCCGCTCGCAAACCCGGCTCGACGGCCAAAGTTGGATACATCCGCAATGGCCAGCACCTGGATACCACCGTCACCATCGGCGACCGCGCCAAGATGATCGCGGCAGTCGGTAACGATCAGGATCAGGAAGATAAATCCAGTCCTGCCGCGCCGGATGCCGCGCAGTCCAAGCTGGGTCTCGGCGTCACCGACTTACCCCAAGGCGCTCCAGCCGGATTGCACGGGGTCCTTATCCAGTCTGTCAAACCCGGCTCCTTCGCCGACGAGATCAATCTCACCAGTGCCCAGGGATTCGTCATCGTCTCGGTCAACAAGCACCCGATCCGCAACGTGGCTGAGTTCCGCCCCATCATCGCCGCACTCAAGCCGGGAGATGATGTGGTCTTCGAACTTGTCGACCCGCAGCGCCCCAAGGGCGGCAGCAGTTACGTGGGCGGAACTCTTCGGTAAAAGTCGATGCCGACCGGGCGGCCCTTTCCTTACGAAAGCCGCCCGGTTCACCGCATCGAAGACGAACGGGGGTGAGCGATCTAAGGGGGAATCAACAAGTGTACGCCATTCCTGAAACCCTTCGGGATCGCGATTTTTCTATTGATTTTTGCTCAGCCCCCCATTTAGCCTGCTCCCATTGCTCTCCGGTATCATGTTTCTATCGCTCTAGCCGATATCTTAACTATGAGGTCTGTAGCATGCTTTCAGCTCGAGCCTGGCAATCGTTGTTGATGGTTGCCACCCTGTCGGTCACCCCAGCTCTTGCCCACCGCACTCATCGCACCCCTACCGCTGGCCACCCCAAATCCTCCACACATAAAACCAAGAAAACCTCGCACGTGGTGCAGGGTCAACGCACCATCGATCCTGATCGTGCTAAAGAGATTCAGACTGCGCTGATCCGTGAAAAATACATGACCGGCACGCCCAGCGGCCAGTGGGATTCCCAGACCGAAGCCGCCATGTTGAAGTACCAGTCCGACCACGGCTGGCAGACCAAGCTCACCCCTGATTCCCGCGCCATCATCAAGCTCGGCCTCGGACCGACCCACACGGCCGCAGGAACACAGTTTGGAAATAGTACTGCCTCGGCGCTGCCCGCCAACCCTGCAGTCAGCGACAGCAACACCCTGGCATCCACCCATTCAATTCAGAATTAGCGAAGGCAGGCAGCTATGGTCCAGATAGCTGCCCGCTTGATCCCTATCCTCACTTTTTCGCGAACGACCGCACCAGCGTCACCATGTTCCATATATCATCCGGCTTCTGGCGATCTCCTTCAGCAGGCATATTGTCGCCCTTGCCCTTCTGAATGATGTAGAACAGCTCGCCGTCTGTCAGCTCCTTCAGCGCCGCCGGATCGCGATAGTCCCTCATTACAAACTTTGACGCCACCGCCATATCTCCCTTGCCGTCGCCGGTTGCTCCGTGGCACATTGCGCAATCATAGCCCCAGAATTTCTTCGCCTTTGCCAGGCCCTCAGGAGTTGGCTTTACCGGATTGGTCTTGCTGGCGATGTCCGGAGGAACCTTGAAGTCGGCGCCTGCCGGCGGAGGAGCCGTCTGCATCAGGAACGGAACGGCCCCCAACAAAAGAAGCGCGGGGAAAATTACAACACACTTGAGCACGGCAGCCTCCAGGCGGGAAGTAAGGGAGTGTCGGGCGCGATTTTACGCCCAACAGGAAACCGCCGGGAAGGATTATTTCGGCAATGAAAATGGGTTGAGAACCTCAACAGTGAATGGTGCGAACTCGCGCTCATTCCGAGTCACCACCGTCAATCCATGCACTCGTGCTGTAGCGGCGATCATGGCATCCTCCATACGTTGGCTCGGACGATCATCCATTAGTCTCGCCCACTCCCGGAAGACCTGTGCATCCATAGGGAGAATCTGATAGCTCACAGCGACCTCGTCGATCCACGCTTCGATTGCCGCCGCTTTCCCCACATCCTGACGGCGCGTCCGCTCCACTCCTGCCTGTAGTTCGCCGATTGACAGTGCGGAAAGGAACATCTGGCGTTCCGGCACTCTCCGAAACCAAGCCAGGACTCCGCCGTGAGGCCTTTGCTTGCGCAATTCAGAGATGACATTCGTATCGAGCAGATACATCCTGACCTACAAGTTCTCTGGCGTTCGACGGCGCAAGCGGCCGCGCTTCGGCACGATATCATCAAACCGGGGTCCCCTATCCAACAGCAATTCCTTCCATCCGGGCCGAAGCGCTCCCTGTAGCCGGCGCCATTCTTCCACGGGAACCAGCACAGCCGCCTCCACTCCGCGGCGCGTCACTACTTGCGGGCCTTCGCGCAGGGCGGTGTCCAGAAACTCGCTGAATCGCGCCTTTGCATCCTGTAGCTGCCAGTTCATCTCATTTCTCCTGACTGGTCGTCAGTCTAGTCAGACGATTATTAAAAATCAACCCAGCCTTCCTCTCGCCACCAATCCCAAACTGGCGGACAATAGAGGGATGCAAGCTCCATCCGCCTTCACTGACGTCCCCGGAGCGCTCGAAGAATTCCGCGCCGGCCGCATGATCGTCGTCGTCGACGATGAAGACCGCGAGAACGAAGGCGACCTAACTTTGGCCGCCGAATTCGTCACTCCCGAGGCTATCAACTTCATGGCCCGCTATGGACGCGGTCTGGTCTGTCTCACTCTCACCGAAGAGCGCGCCGACTATCTCCGCCTCGGCCCTATGACGCAGCAGAACTCCTCGCGCTTCGGAACGGCCTTTACCGAGACCATCGAAGCCCGCGAAGGCGTGACCACCGGCATCTCGGCAGCCGATCGCGCTCACACCATCAAGGTTGCCATTGACGCCCGCTCTACTGCGCACGACCTCGCCCGCCCCGGACACGTCTTTCCTTTGCGCGCCCGCCGCGGCGGCGTCCTGGTCCGTGCTGGCCAGACCGAGGCCTCCGTCGATCTTGCCCGCCTTGCCGGCCTCATCCCTGCAGGAGTCATCTGTGAAATCATGAACGATGACGGCACCATGGCCCGCGTCCCTGACCTGCAGAAGTTCTGCGCCGAGCACGGGCTCAAGATGCTCACCGTCGCCGAACTCATTCGCTATCGACTGCAGAACGAGCGCTACATCTTCCGTGTCGCCGAAAGCATTCTGCCCACCCCCTACGGTGAGTTCCGCGCCATCGCCTACGAGAGCGAAGTCAATGGCGGTGAAAGCCATCTCGCGCTAGTAAGAGGCGATGTCGGCGCCGACGATAAAAAACGAGGCGGCGAGCCCGTCCTCGTCCGCGTCCACTCCCACTGCCTCGCGGGAGACATTTTCGCCGCCTCCACGTGCGATTGCCACCACCTCGTCCAGCAGTCCCTCCGTCTCATCGCCCAAGCCGGACGCGGCGCACTCGTCTACCTGCACAACACCAGCCGCGGCTTCGACATCGACCGCTCGGTTGAGCCGCGCCGAATACTCTTCCATCGCGAGGTCCGCCCTCCCGACGACGACAAGCACCAGCGCATCCTTCGCCAGGTCGGCCTCGGTGGTCAGATCCTCGCTGACCTCGGAATCCACAAGATCCGCCTGCTCTCGAACACTCCGACTCACGTTCCTGCTCTTCAAGGCTTCAACGTCGAGATCGTCGAGCAGGTGCCGATACCCGGAGAGCCCGCCCCTGCCAGGCGGTAACACGGGTTCAAATCCCGTCGGGGACGCCAAATAATCAACACCTTACGAACCTAGTCCAGCGATGCCATGATTTTGGTCACGATGTGATCACGATAGAACTGCGGAGGATGGATGAGGTATAGAATCGCAGCTGGCATACAAATGGCTTACAAAAGGATCAACCTGGAACTGATCGTCTTCGCCGACGACGCCGAAGCAATGGTCGTCGAGCTGAACGCCGCACTCGACAAGCTCGAAGAGCGGCACACAGTCTTCGGCGGTGGCATCGAGGTCGTCTCTGTCGAGCACAGCGGAGCGCGAAAGAAGTCCGCGCTGATGCACACTCGTGCCGCCGGAGAGACAGCAGCAGGCGCCCTCAGGGTGGCAGGCGAGAAGGTGGCTGGCGCGCTTCGTGAGATTGTCTGATGAAGACTCCAAGTAAATTCGCTTGACGGGATTATTCCCAGCACAGGGACCGCGGCTGATTATGTTCCCCGGCCGTAAGCACAGAGCATCCCTGCGAAGTGACTCTCGCATCCCATGACCCAGTTAGCAAACTCATAAAAGAACATCAGCTTGGGCGCCTCTGACTAGGCGCCCTTTCTTATTAACGGACGACGACGGTCGTGGAGATCACACCATTGCCGGACGCCATCACGAAGTTGCCGTCGATCTGGCGCCACTCATAGCCACTCGGCGGCCGCTTCAAGTGATGGGAATGCCAGTCGACTTGCTCGCCGCGGGACCAGTCTTCCTGCCGCATGTGGTAACCCTTCTTCCATTCCTCATGCTTTACGTACTGCGCATGATCTGGATGGTCTGAATGATCCTGAGCAAAAGCGGCGGCAGTTCCGCCGGCAAGGGTAAGGGCAAGTGTGGAAAGAGCCAACGTTCTGAATATTGGTTTCATAAATCTCCTCAGAGCGTTTGGGTTCCCCAGGCCCAAATAGCGTTGTTCGGTCGTCAAGAAGAGGGAACCGAAGCTCCCACAAGACCCAGAGCCCTGGCTGATACAGTTCCCCGCTCGGTGAGTCTTTCAGAACGCCTCGTGCGTGTATGTGCTTAGGAACTCCTTAACAATCGACTTGAGCACCCGAAGCCAACTATTACACCAGCGTGACAACACCAATGAAGCAGCGTGCCAGGTTGAATGGCGTACCACACAGAAAGCAGACGATCCCTTTGGCCCCCCGCCTCCACACGGGGCCTTTTTTTGGCCTGTGCTCGGCAGGTAATACAATTTGTGTGAACAACCCCCCAAAACAAAGTCCAAGGTGTTCTAGCCAGAACCAAAGAAGAGAATCCTTCTTGTTGACCTTGAAGACGGTCGACGCGTCAGCCGCGTTCATCTGCTCACCCATGCGGGGTACGACGTAGATGTACGCAACGACCACGTAGATGCTGAGCGTCTTGCGGACGAAGGCGAATTTGATTTGGTCATCGTTGCACTACATTTGGGTTATAAAGATGCCGCTGCCTACAGTGAACGACTGCACCGAAGCGATCCCACGCTGCCCGTTCTGCTGTTAACGGATAATGGCGTCTATGTTCCTCAAGGGATGCTTAGTCGAGACATTCAAACCGGCAGTCCAGTACTCCTGATGAAGGAGATCGGGGAATTGCTTGCGGGAAGCAGCCACATTCGGGAAATACGAACGACCGTTTGAATCTCTCGGTGGTTATTGATCTCACGAACATTCAAAAGAAAGTCTGCGCAACCTGGTGTGCTAGCTTGCTGAGCATAGGGACCAACAGCTTGTACGGCACATCACACCCGCTGATCTCACCGCTGCGCAATTCCCCGACAGTGACATTTGAGTTGTTTGGATTTGCCTCATCAAATCTCATTTACCTGTGAGTCATTGCCACAGCTTGAACGCAGTGCCAGCGCCAATTACGCCTCCAGGGCCCTTGACTGCGTATTGAACTGGCTTCTTTGGCCAAAGAATCTTTAACAGCGTCATACCAGCCCTGATATTTCGAAGCGCTAGCATAGTCGCCCAAGCGCATGGGCTGAATATTTCCATCGCTGGCAACTGGATCGCTGCGTCTACCGGGATCGCTGCTTCGGGGTGTGGGATGCCTTCATCGCGATTTCGCGGAATGGGCGATCGCGCATGACAGTGTTCCATGCACGCGCGAGACGTTCGCGGCCTTGCTGGAGGAGCTGGGTTTTCTGACGGGGAAATTCAGGGGACGTTCCTGGTATCGGGCCTGATTCTCAAAGACGATGCGGAGAGCCTCGTGCAATACCTGAAACCCTTCATTCAAACCGAAGTGGAAATGCAGAAAACAACAAAAGGAGCGATGCACATGGCGAAGTCAGTAAACAAAGTTATTCTTCTGGGCAACGTAGGGAAGGATCCGGAGATTCGGTCGACTCCCGGCGGAGCCACAGTCGCCAGCTTCACTCTGGCTACAAGCGACCGCCAAATGGATGCGCAGGGCAACTGGACCGACAAAACGGAATGGCACAATCTCATGGCCTTTCAGCGTACCGCGGAGACCGTTCGCGATTACGTGAAGAAGGGTTCGAAGCTTTACGTCGAGGGAAAGATCCAGACCCGGTCGTGGGACGCCGTCTTTATGCCGCTGTCATGAGAGAAACTGGCATCCGAAAGCGGTCACGATGAGGTCACGATAGGAGGCAAAAACAGCACCAGACGACTGCAAACTGGTGCAAGGATGGGAGGCAGAGTAAACTGAGTTAATACAGTGGTTTAGGCTAACTCTTCCTAAGCCATGCCAGCAGCAGCAAAGTTGCCTAAAGGGCCCCTGCCAGGCGGTAACCAATCAGATTCCGCGGTGGAACCTCCCGCGCTACGCTTGCGTATCCTGTAGGGACCAGTTGGGCCACCAAGGGTTGGTCTGCCCTTCGGGAGTAAATCCAGATGCGTCGCATCCTCGTAGCTGTCTTCGCGTTGTTCCTCCTCGCCGCAGCCGCGCCGCGCGCACGCGCTGATGACGACCGAGTCTCGTTCTTTCACAGCATCAATATCGCTGAGGGAGAAGACGCGCAGGATACAGTCTGCTTTCTGTGTTCTATTCACGTAGACGGAGAGGTTCACGGTAGCGCGGTCGCCTTCCTTGGCAGTGTCCGCTCAAACGGCGTCATTCACGGCGACGTGGTCAGCTTCCTCGGCAATGTCAGTCTCGGACCCGACGCCCACATCGGTGGCAGCTGCGTCACCGTGCTCGGCAGCGTGCGACATTACAGCAGCAACCAGATCGGCAAAGACCTTGTTCAGATTCCTCTTGTACTGATCTTCATCCCGGTGCTCATCTTGTTTTTCCTCATCTACGTGATTCGCTCACTTGTATGGCGCGCCCGCATCCCTTACCCCATGCCGCCGCCCCCACCGCCGCCCATGCGGTGATAGACAGTATGTTCACCGCAGCCCTGTAGGCTTCTCTTCAAGCCACAATCTTTTGTGTCTAGAGCCTGCCCGCTGCCTGCGTGCTACAAACTAGTGGCGAAGATCGGTAGCCTTTCCCTTGTGTTTCTCGCCCCAGCACGGTCTCAGCAATCTACAGCAGACAGGCTGCTTGCCGAGGACATTACCGACGCGCGCAGCCCATTCGACAGGCCACATTGCAGAAAAATCCGCTAGACACGGACGCCCTGATCGCACTCTCGACCATCGAGTGGGCGTATGGCCAGTTGGAGTCGGCGCCGTCCGGGCGGAGAAGGCGGTGGTGACCGCGAAGCAAAGCGCGATCGCCCATGCGCAGCTCGCGAACATCCTGGGAGCAGGGCTCGCAAGCAGCAAAACCGGAACCCTCGAAAAACTTAGCCTCGCCCGGCTCTTTCGCAAGGAAGCAGACCGCACTCTGATGTTCGATCCCAACAATCTATACGCGCACGAAGCTCTGGCCCGATTTTATTGGTACGGCCCGTCTATCGTGGGAGGAGACCAGACCAACGCCGGCCACATGGTCCATCAACTCATCATTCCTTGATGCCTCTCTCGATGGCGCCAGAAAAGATATAAAGAGGCTCCCGTAATTCTCGCCACGGATTCGTATCGCATTCGAAATCTATTTCACACCAATTTTCGCCAGTTCGTCACAAGATGCTTGCTGCCCATAGACCACGCCTTCTACTGTTTGGCGCATGTCACGATCAATCAAGATCTCGCTTTCCTCTGGAGTGGTGCTGTTTCTATTGACTGCTATACACATCGTCCGCGCGCAGGAGGGTCGCAGCGCCGATCTATCCGTCCCGACATCGCAGACCTTTGCGCTGACCGACACCAAGGACCTGGTGGTGGAACCGGGTGTGAAAGCAGAGGCCGTTGAGTATCGAGGCCGGAAAGCCGTCCGTTTGACCAAAGAGGCGGTGGATGAGCCTGGAATTGCGTTGGTGAACGGGGTGCAGTTTCACGATGGAACGATCGAAGTAGACATTGCGACGAAGGTCACCACGCCGCCGGGCGCAAAGAGGCCAGGCTTCACGGGAATTGCCTTCCGTGCCCGCCCTGATGCCTCACACTATGAGCTGTTTTACCTTCGGCCAGGTAACTCCCGGTCGGCAGATCAGGCGAAGCGCAACCATTCAGTACAATATGTTTCCGAGCCTGGTTTCGGTTGGGAAAAACTGAGAAGACAGTGGCCTTTTATCTACGAATCCTATACGGATTTGCAATTGGATGAGTGGACGAAAGTGAAGATCGAAGTGCACGGCCGCCAGGCTAGCGTGTACCTCAATGGGTCACCCAATCCGAGCCTCGTCGTAGATGGCATGAAGGGCGAAGATTTGCAGGGCGCCATCGCCCTGTGGGGCTATACAGGAGAGGAGGCATATTTTTCGAACCTCCGAATCAACAACGCAAAACCGGAACCGCTGGAAAACGACGGAGAAGCCGCCGGCACATGGGATGTAACCTGTGCCACCGATGCTGGCGGCTTTGGGGGCACCATGAAGCTCGTTCGACAAGACAATACTCTCATGGGGATATGGTCAGGCGCGCTTGGGCCAAATCAACCCGTCAGCGGCACGTGGCGCGACGGCTATGTTGAACTCGCATTCAGTGGAGCATGGCCCGACCAACCTGGATCTGTCACGGCGACGCTTGCCGGGTGGATCGATGGGGATGCCGCGAAGGGCAGAATGAAAGTGGAAGGTCGAGCAGATGGGCAGTGGAGCGCTCTTCGGAAGAAGTGAGACCTGTCTTTTCGATCCATTCGGTTGTCGGGCAATCCGGAAAATCAGCTCCTCTCGCTCCA
The DNA here is from genome assembly GCA_049588475.1 of Silvibacterium sp. Lineage (GTDB taxonomy): Bacteria > Acidobacteriota > Terriglobia > Terriglobales > Acidobacteriaceae > Silvibacterium. The sequence continues at coordinate 68,022 of JBAVYX010000393.1, forward strand.
GGGTTCACACCATGCTGTCAACCGCATATACTTTGCTCGACATGATGAAGCCCTCTTTGCTCTGCCTTTTGCCGCTTGTCGTTTGCATCACTCTTCCAACCATGCACGCCCGCGCGCAGTCTCAGCCCCCTGTAAACGGAACGCTGCTCGTCGCCAATCAAGGATCCCGTGACCTCAGCATCATCGATCCCGCCGCAGCCCGCCAAATCGCGGCCGTGCCTGAAGGCGGAGTCACCGGTCATGAAGTCGCCGCCTCTCCCGATGGCCGAACCGCTTATGTGCCCATCTATGGCGATTCCGGCGTAGGCAATCCGGGAACCGACGGAAGCAACATGGTGGTCATTGATATCCCATCGCGCAAGGTTATCGGGAACGTCGACTTCGGCCACGGCGTGCGCCCTCACTTCGCTATCTATGACACCAACAGCGGTTTGCTCTACGTGACCACGGAGCTCGACAAGACCGTGTCCATCATCGACCCGCATACGCTCAAGATCATCGGTGCCATCCCCACGTCGCAGGAGCAATCGCACATGCTCGCCCTCTCCCGCGATGGGCAGCGCGGCTACACCGCCAATGTCGGACCTGGCACCGTCTCCGTCCTCGACATGAAGGCTCGCAAGACCATCATGGTCATACCCATCTCCGCCAAGACGCAGCGCATTTCGATTTCCCGTGACGACAGAATGGTATTCACCGCCGATCAGACGAAGCCGCAACTCGCCGTCATCGACACCGCTACCAACAAGCTACGCACCTGGGTCCCGCTGCCGGCAATTGGCTACGGCACCGCGTCTACCCTCGACGGCCGCTGGCTTCTCGTCGCCATGGAGCCGACAAAGCAGGTCGCCGTCGTCGACCTCAAGACCCTGAATGTTGTCCGCACGATCGATCTTCCCTCCGCCCCGACCGAGATTCTCCCCAGCCCAAATGGCAAGGTAGCCTACGCTTCTATGCCCAGCGGCAACCAGGTCGCCGTCATCGATCTTGCGCAGTGGAAAGTACAGTCGTTGATCGACGCCGGAAAATACGCCGACGGCCTCGCCTGGGCGAAGTGAACGCTCAAATGCCAACCGAAAGCGCTTGCACAATTCAAGTCGAACCGGCGTACGATGGGTCCGACAAACGCTTCTAAGACGGAGGAAAAAGAAATGCCAGTTTCCTTTGAGAAGGACATCAAGCCGATGTTCAGGCCGATCGACATTGAACACATGAAGCGATACAAAGTGCCGCTGGACGATTACGCCTACATGTCGGATACTGCAAACGATCACGGCCATGCCAACAGTGTTGAAGAAACATTGAAAAACAAATCCATGCCTCCCGGCGGCCCGTACTGGGACGAGAAACAGTTGGCCCTCTACAGCAAGTGGAAAAGCGACGGCTATCAACCCTGATTTCGAACGACCTGAAGGCCGCTGGACGCGAACTCCCGCCCCCCGATAGTCTCAAAGGAAATCCCTGTTCCTCCGAGGCCGCTTGGTTCCCGCGACAACTCCCGTTCTCCATCCCGTTCGCCCCTTTGTTTATCCCGGCAAGCAAGCTACTCTCGCATGCGGCGACGTTCCTCTCGACGCGCTCGCCAAAAAGTACGGAACCCCGCTCTACGTATACTCCGCAGACCATCTCCTTTACCGGCTCCAGCTCTTTACCCAGGCCTTTGCGAAGCAGTCGCATCTGATCTGCTATGCCGTCAAGGCCAATCCCGCGCTCGCTATCCTCAAGCTCCTCGACAAGCAGGGCGCGGGTTTTGACATCGTCTCCGGAGGCGAGCTCGAACGAATCCTCACCGTAGATGAGTCCGCCGCGGCACGCGTCGTCTTCTCCGGAGTTGGCAAGACGGCGCCGGAGATCGACCTTGCATTGCGTTCCGGCATTCTGCTTTTCAACGTAGAGAGTGAAGGCGAACTGGAACTCCTCGCCGAGCGCACCGCGAAGCTTAGGAAGCGCGCTTCTATCGCCCTGCGAGTCAATCCTGACGTCTTCGCCCAAACCCACCCCTACATCTCTACCGGCCTACGCGAGCACAAGTTCGGCATCGACATCCGCCGCGCGCGCACCGCATATCGTAATGCTGCAAGTTACAAATGGATCAAGCTCTCCGGAGTCAGCGTCCACATCGGCTCCCAGATTCGCAGCGCCGAGCCCTTTGGCGCGGCCGCCAGCCGCATTGCCGCGCTCGTTGTCGAACTCCGCAAGGACGGTCTGCCGATTCAGTTTATCGACGCTGGCGGAGGCCTCGGCATCGAGTACCACGCCGCGCAGCCCTTCAATCCCGAAGAAAAGGTCCGCCAGTACGCCGACGCTCTCATCGCCGCCGTCAGCCATCTCCAAGGCATCACATTGCTACTAGAACCAGGCCGCTTTCTTGTCGCCCAGGCCGGAGCTCTCCTGACCCGCGTGCTCTACATCAAGAAGAATGGCGAGAAAACCTTCGTCATCACTGATGCCGGTATGAACGACCTCATCCGCCCGGCGCTTTACCAGGCACACCACGAGATTGTCCCCGTCATCCAGTCGAAAGGCGTCCGCAAAGTTACCGCCGATATCGTCGGTCCGGTATGCGAGACCGGAGACTTCTTCGCCCGCGATCGCGAACTCCCCGCCGTCGATCCGTGCGACTTGCTCGCTATCCTCGACGCAGGAGCCTACGGGCATGCGCTCGCCTCCAACTACAACTCCCGTCCCCGCCCCGCCGAAGTTCTTGTGCAGGGCAAGCGCGCCCACCTCATTCGCCGCCGCGAAACCACCGCCGACATGCTAAAAGTAGAAACCCCCTAAGCGGTGAAACAATGGTGTACGATTCGCGGGTGGATCGCGGTCGCCATCGCTGGTCGCCCTGGAGATCCGTAAAACGCCTCTTCGCATATGACACTTACCAAGAATGAGTAGGTTGTCGCTGCCGCTGAAATCAGTGAACACAGTGCCAGAGGTCAAAGTAACGGCTGCTGCCGCTTTTGCGATAATCGCGGAGAAATTCTTGCCGGAAGGCCGTCGGGAAAAGGTCTCGGAAGTCAGGGTTGCCGTAAATAAAATAATTGCTCTGCAAAGAGAACGGCGTGTCGCCTTTTGGGATCAGGAAGATTTGCGAGCGACAGTTTTTAAGTTCATCGAATGTCGCCTGGGGCAGGGGCTGATGTGCCATATCTGCCTCGTCCAGTGCATCGGCGTCCAGACTATAGCGGTTGCCAACCAGTACAAGAACCGGACGTTCCCAGGTCATCTCATACGTCTTGTCGCTGCCGTACCCCATTTGTATTGAAGTTCCCGGATGGGAGTCGACGATCGATATAAGATCCTGAGCGACAAGATGCTCTGAAACGGGCAGGTAATACGGAATGCCTCTCCAATGAAGAGCGACGCTTGAGCGAAGAGATATAAATGCTAAGAGACACTGCGAAAGAACTACTGCAGCGAGCAGCGCCCGGGGCATAGCTTGACTCAAGATGGCAGGGGAGTAAACCCTCAACCTTCTCCAGAGAACCGCGGCGAACCATGTGAACATTGGGGCAAGGGGAGCAAGGTGCCAGGGGCCTGCTCCGCGCTTGGCACTCGTGAAAATTACAGTCGTACATGCTGTCATCGAGAGAATGATCGTCAAACGGTGTTTCAGCAACCACTGAAGGGTGCGATCTCGATCCTCCAGAATTTGTAGAAGAAGTAAAACGATTACTGGAAGAGCCATGAAGAGAGCAAGTTCAGCATCTACTTTGACAAATAATGAGCGAAAACCATGGTGACTGCTCGAACGAAGATAGTAGATGAAGTTCACCGCAGAAACGTTGGGAAGCAGGAATGGCACCACCGTAAACACGGCGGCGAGAATGGCGGCGAGAATGGCTTTTGCCGCTCCCAGCCTGCGCCCGAGTTCGGTCAAAGGAAGAAGGACGAGTGGGATGAGGGTCACTTTGATGTTCATCATCAGTGCTGCGCACAGCGCGACCAGAACTACAGCGGCATAGCCTGGCAACATGAGAGCGCTCGCTAGCTGGATGCTAAAAAAGAGCAGCAGCCAGGCATCTCCTTTCATGGCCCATTCATGTAAAGACTGCACGATGACGGTGGCAGCATAAGGGAGCAGCGCAAATCCCGATCCGAAGAGATCTCCGGCTCTCCGGGCAATACGGATCAGCAGAAGACCCGCACCGAGCAGGGGAAGGATTACCCATAGCTGGAAGAAGCGCAGATCTGTTACATGGGCCAGCATCGGCGGCCAAAAGACCCAGTAGGTGACGGGACCATAAAGGAGCGAGTAGCGATCTCCAGCACTGGCAGAAGTGTAGAGCGGTTGACCATGAAGAGCAGCCGCGGCAACAGAAATGACAGTAGGTTCATCGAGATTCACCATATGACGGTCGGCGCATAGAAGTGGACCCGCAACCCCGATAGCCAACAGCAAGAGAGTGGTACCCCAGAGCCAGCGTGCTGCTGTTTTACCTTTGGGTCGCACGAAACGTAGCAGGCACACGCATAGAAGGAAACATACGCCTGCGATGGCCAGAGGATGGCTCAGAAGATGACTCATGTATGTGCGATGCGCACATACTGCATTTCCTTTGGGAGCTGGCCGAAAGATAGCCTCGGTGAATACGATGGATCAGGGAAACCATCTCCGTCCGTTGTGAATCAAATGACTCCCTTCCGCTGTTCCCCGGTTTGCCCCTCTTGGCTTTCACTCGGTATCGTGTTTCGAGATGATTCGCACGCACAGATTTTTTTTCTCCCTCGTGATAGCCGCCTCTGTTCTCGCTCGCGCATCGAACCCGCTCGAGATCAAAACCGACAAAGGCAAGGTAGAAGGCTCGCTCATAGTCGCCGGAACAGTCCGCGCCTTTAAGGGCATCCCCTTCGCCGCACCGCCGGTTGGCAACCTGCGCTGGCAGCCCCCGCAGCCCGCCGCCAAGTGGAAAGGCGTCCTCGCCGCCAAAGGCTTCGGCAATCACTGCCTGCAGACCGGCGGCTACCCCGACATGATCTTCCACGACCCCGGCCCGAGTGAAGACTGCCTCACCCTCAATGTATGGACGCCGGCTGATGCCAAACCCGGCAGCCTGCCCGTTATGGTCTGGATTTTTGGCGGGGGCTTCAACACCGGCGGAACCTCGGAAGCCCGACAGGACGGACAGTTTCTCGCGCACCGCAATGTCGTCGTCGTGTCCATGAACTACCGCCTCGGCATCTTCGGCTTTTTCGTGCATCCCGAGCTCACCGCCGAGTCACCGCACCAAGCCTCGGGCAATTACGGCTTGATGGATCAGGCCGCTGCCATCGCTTGGGTTAAGCGCAACATCGCCGCCTTCGGAGGAGACCCGAACAACATCACCATCTTTGGCGAATCTGCCGGATCATTCTCCGTCAGCGCGCAGATGGCCTCGCCCCTCGGCCGAGGTCTTTTCCAGAAGGCTATCGGCGAGAGCGGCGGAGCCTTCTACAGCTCCGACCTCGGCTTTGAAGCGCGCGAGGTCCGCGAGCAGAGAGACGCACAATTCGCCCAGACCGTTCTGCATGCAACCACCCTAGCCGATCTCAGAAAACTCTCCGCCGACGACATCCTCACGGCCGTCACCGCAAAGACTACTCCGCCTCCGCCGCGCTTCAGCCCTGACGTTGACGGCTACTTTCTCCCCGACAGCGTTCCCAACATCTACGCCGCCGGCAAACAGGCGCAAATCCCTTTGATCGCCGGCTGGAACCACGATGAGGAGCGCGGCCCGACGATCTTCGCCAAACCGCCACTCACGGCCGAGCGTTTCCAGACCCAGGCTCAGGCGGACTTCGGCGAGAATGCGGCAAAATTCCTTGCCCTCTACCCCGCGACCAGCAACACCGAAGCGGTTACCTCCGCAGGTGACTTCGCTAGCGACCGCTTCATCGCATTCTCTACATGGCGTTGGCTTGAAGCCCATGTCCAGACCGGCAACGCGGCCGTTTACCGTTATCGCCTCGACCTCGGATCCCCCGGCGACAAGTTCCATCCCGCCGCCATCGGAGCCTTTCATTCCGACGACATTGAATACGTCTTCGGAACGCTCGATTCCCGCCAGGAATTCACCGCACGCCCCGAAGACCGCAAGCTCTCTGACCTGATCGGCACTTACTGGACCAACTTCGCGCGCACCGGCGATCCCAACGGCGGCGCCAGCGCTACTCCCGAGTTGCCCAAGTGGCCCACCTACGAGGCCGCGACGGGATGGATGGTTATGCACCTCGACGCCAACTCCGAAGCGAGACCCGACACCCTGCGCAACCGCTATCTTTTCCTGGATAGCGTATGGGGGAAGCCGAAAACGGTACAGCCTACGAGCCAATAGCCGAGCGCGGCAGTTCGATCGCAGACCGGGAAATATGTCAGGGCACTTCCCATTCTGAAATAATGAGAGAGTACTGCCCAAAGGAGAAGCTGTTGGCAAACCTCATGAGTACTTCAAACCCGGCATTGAATGAGAAGGCCTTTCGCGGTACGATCGGCGCCTTCGAAAATCCGATGACCGTGCAGGGCACGGTCAACAAGACCGGCCTGCTCTTGCTCTGCGCCCTGGCCACTGCGGCGTGGACCTGGCGGCTCTTCATGGAATCGCACTCGGCCGCCAGCGTAGAGATACCGATGATGGCCGGCGTTTTCGGTGGATTCATCGTGGCCCTGGTGACGATTTTCAAGAAGGAGTGGTCGCCGGTGACGGCGCCGGTGTATGCGCTTCTTCAGGGACTCGCGATGGGTGGATTTTCAGCGGTGCTGGAGTTGCGCTTTCCTGGAATTGCCATTCAGGCAGTCAGCCTCACCTTTGGCACGCTACTGGTGATGCTTCTCGCCTATCGTTCCGGCTTGATCAAGGTAACCCAGAAATTCCGGATGGGCGTGATTGCCGCGACCGGAGCAATCATGCTCTTTTACCTGCTCCAGTTGGTGCTGGGCTTCTTCGGCGTTCATTTTGCGGCAATCAACGGCTCAGGCCCACTCGGTATCGGCATCAGTCTGGTTATTGTCGGGATTGCTGCGCTGAATCTGGTGCTCAATTTCGATTTCATCGAGAACGCCGTGCGCGCCGGCGCGCCAAAGTATATGGAATGGTATGGCGCATTCGGTCTCATGGTCACTCTGGTCTGGCTCTACCTAGAGATTCTCCGCCTGCTCACCAGGCTTCGCGGCCGCAACTGACAGCAATCCACCCACGGGCCTGTATATTTCAACAGGCCGGCGCGTTGGCGGAACACAATTCATCCTGCAGTCACAAACACCCCCATTCTGCACCTGTCTGCGGGTTGCTCCGCTTATCTTCCGCCGTTATCCTTCGATGTGAGACGGAGTGATCTGACATGACCGGAATCCCCAAGCACATGATTGAGCAGGCGGCGCATCGTCCATTGCGCGCGCGCCGCGTGGACGAATGTGACACTCTCGACGAGATATTTCGCGACTGCCTGCCTGCGTTTGGCGGAGCTTTCCTCCGCCGCATCTATACGATCCTTGACCGCGCGATCGGCGAAGGGTATCCGCTGACGATGTCGATCTCCGGGCCGGTCACGGTTTCAGGACAGCACATCACCTGGCTCATTCCCCTGCTCGAGACCGGCTGGATCGCCTATCTCAGCACTACCGACGCAGTCTGCTATCACGACGGACACCGCAGTCTCGATGCTCACGGCCACAATCCTTTTCACGAGGTCGCGATCTTCGGCGATGACGCGCAGCTTCGCGACGACCAGATCATCCGCGTCACCGATATAGGATTTCCCGAAGAAGTTTTATACGACCAGGACCGCTTTCTCTCCGCCTGCTTCCAGCTGCCCGAATTTCAGAAAAAAATGACCGGGACGGAAATGCGCTATCGTCTCGGCGCGCTCTATGCCGCCCAGGAGCGCAAGTCTCGCGCCCCTCATGGATTGCTGACCACCTGCCATCGTCTCGCCGTGCCTATCCTCGTTGGAGCCCCCGCCGACGGAAGCGTCTTCCTCAATTCGATGAAGCTTTGGGCGATGCAAAAGGCGGGCATGGTCGACAGCTATAAATTCGACCTCGACCTTCACGCCGAGGTCTTCGAAGCATGCGCCTATCACCGGTGGGGACTCTTCGAGAGCTCCGCCAAAGGTCTGGCCACCTTCATCCTCGGCGGAGGCGTGCCGAAAAACTACAACCTCCAGCCCGAGCCCGCACTCGGCCAAGTGCTTGGCCTTCCCAACATTCGGGGCTACCAATTCGACGTCCAGATCACCACTGCGCCGGTCATGGACGGCTCACTCTCTTCCTGCCCGCCCGCCGAAGCCGTCACCTGGGGTAAGGTCGACAAAGACGTCTATTTGCAAACCACCGAAAGCATGTTTGGAGACTACTCCCAGGTCCTGCCCTTCCTTATTAAGGCTCTCCTCGACAACCGCAAGCGCTACGAGAAAAAGCTGGCAGAGGTCGGAGAAGAGCAGCTTTTCCGTGAAGAGCCGCACGCACGCGGCTATCTCCGCCCCAGGGCCGGATATCGCCTCTACGAACAGCGCGACCAGTTAATCGGTACGCTCATGGAAGACGTAAAGAACAACGCCGAGTGGCTGCGCAACAGCATCGAATATCAGACTGGCTCTGCCAAATAGACTCGGCACGACAACCGATCACACGGGAAATATACTTCACGAACTCGTCCGACTGTGAAACGAACCGCCCTTCTGCTTTCACTCTTCACGGCGAGATCAACAACCCCTCGATCGATCTCAGAGGAGAAGTTCTGCGGACACCAAGACCGGTAAAGAAGCCAAAGTCAATCATCTTTCGCTGCTGCCGGGCGATCGAAGCGTCATCACATCTTTCAACGCAGTCAATTCAGGAGTGGGCGGTGGTCTTAGCGGGCTGGTAATCGGAGTCCACGACAATGGCAGCCAGGCACAGGGCGGCGGCAACAAAATAGTCGAGAAGGCATGGGATATCCTCCCGGCTTTCTGATCACAGGCGTGCGCGTGGACTAGGAAACTTCACTGTGCGGAGCTTCATCACGCAGGTCAGGCTCGCGCAGGTACAGAATCCGCCGGCAACTGCGGTGGTTCTCTCAGATGACCCTGCACATCTGAAGGCAGCAGGACCCACCTATCATGACAGCACCACCACGTCGATCAAACCCGCCGCAGGGCCATTGCTTTTGCGTCCGCGCGTGCATTTCCGAGACCCATCCGACCGCATCGTCGTCCGAGGACTCGGGCTGCATCTGGTGCAGGCATAGTTTCCTGCGGCCTGCTTTTTTAACTCGCCAGTTCCAGATAATTCGGCCGATCTGCAATCGTGCGATGGCGATAAACATTGGCGATCGCACGATCGCGCAAAAAGAAGACACCCGGCATCTGCTGGATATCTTCTTTTAGCAATCCGATTCGATACTTGAAGACGGCTCCCTTGAACCATCCGATCCACACCGCCGGCCGGAAAAGCTGGAACACGCTCACCCGAGCCAGTGTGAACGCCGGATCGCGATAGAGCGACCCATCCGGATTGCTCACCCGCTCTACGTCCGAAAGCCCATAATAGTCGAAGTACGGTTTCGCACGCTCCGGGCTGCCCAGGTGTACGAAGACCACCTGCACTCTGCGCGCGGTCAGCTCGGCACGAATCTTCGACACATCGTCGATCGCCTGGCGGCAGAACGCGCATCCGAAGTGCCGCAGAAACACCAACAGCACCGGGCGCTCATCGACCAGCTCAAGCAGGGTTTTGCCTGATTCCGTCCGCGTTTCTCCGAGCACAGTAATCAGGTCTTGAGGCACACTTATTCCTTGCCCTTCTCACCCGCGGAAAACACCGTCCACGGTCCGGCCTTCATGTCCTTCAGGATCGGCGCCTGCCACGCATATTCCGGATGAGCCGTCAGAAACGGCTTGGCCAGAAAATCCTCGCCGCAGGGATGCCCTGCGCGCGCCACAAAACTCATCTTCGCCGCCATATCGCTGTCCATGGCCTTGCCCTGAACCGCCCCACCGGGATAATACGCGCCCCACTCCCACTCCGGAATCCCTTCCTTGGCGACATCCACATGGCCGCACAACGTCCGCTGGTTGGCGCGCTTCTCCTTCAGGAACGAGTCCTCATGATCGGCGAGAAACTGCTCGGCCATCGACACATCGATCTTGCCCTTGTTCGCCGCGATCACTTCCTCCCAACGAACCCGGCGCGCATTCGGCGACGAACTCACATCCTTCGCATCGAAGCCGTCGGTTTCGTTTTTAATGAGCCCCGGATCGCGCGCGAAATTCGAACTCACAAAGTAGCCGTCCTGGTTGCGCCACACTGGCGTGTGCTTCAAGCCCAGCTCCAGATACGCAATCTCGCCTGTCTTGCGATCGCCCACCAGCCAGTCGTTCGCATACCCGCCGTTATCTTCCTTGATCATCGTGGCCAGGTAGTCGTCGATCGAGTCGGCGTATTGCAGCGCCTTCCGCGAGCGCACAAACTCCGGCTTCCCCTTCGAATCCCAGCCGATAAACTGCGTAATCGTCGTCTCCGTCGCCATGATGCCCGCATCGTTGACACCGAAATCATCCTGGCTGGTAATCACCGACGGTAGCCCGTCCATCAGAATGCGATGCCCATGCTCCGGCTGAATGTCGAAGACGATCACCCACCGCGAACCCTCCGCGTATGACGACCAGTTATTATGCGCCATCACGATCTTGCCGTCCTTCGTATAGCTCCCCGTCGCGATAAAGGCGCTGCACTTGCCCGGAGCCTTAATCGCTGGTCCGTCGTTTTGCCTTAACCCCTGCGCGTGCTCCTGCTTGTTCAGCCAGGGCACGTAATAATCTTCCAGCTCGATCTTGCCGTTCATCGCGACAATGTCCCACACGTCGAGATTCACACCCTTCGCCGCTGCTCCGTCCGCAATACCCTGCAATTCCTTCTGATATTCGACATCGATTTGCGGCCAGAGAATCGTCCGTCCCGCATCGCGGAAGAACCCCCAGTCGCGATGCGAAGAGTGCTCGGCCTCTGTTTTCAGCACGTGGTAGGTGTCTTCAATCTCTGCAGAAAGCAGGTATCCATGCTGGAAGCCGATCTGTTCCGGCGAACCCTGCAAGTGAACATACGTCCACCCGCCGCTCTCAAATCGATACGCGCCTTCGAGCCGCGAGTCCTGAGATTTCGGGGATGCATGCGCCCCAGCGGCGGGGACAACCATCAATGCGAGAAAAGAGACACAGCGAGAAAATCTTGCGAACATGCAGAGTCGTCTCCAGTGGAATGTAGAGACAATACTACAAACTCCGCAGAAACCCTTCATGAAGAGGGGTTTGCTGCTAAGTACACTTCTGTTGCCTTGGAGTAGTCAACAGCGCCATAACTGCAAGAATCACGAGATAAATCAGCGCTAAGTGAGAGCGATAAGACCCGAGCGGAGTCATCGGCATGATGGGCTCGGTTCGCATGAGTAGTCCGCCCAGCGTGCTGACTATCGCAATCAACCTGATTACTTTGTAAACCCCTTGTCTTTGTGGCCACGATGGTTGCCAACGCGCGATATAGGCCTTTGGATCCCTAGCCATTTTTCTGGAAAACCAGATGATATAACTCCCCAAAGCGGTAAGAAACACAATCGAGAGAATCGGATGCTGTGGGTTCATTTTTCGGAATGCCGGACTATTTGCCGGCTCCCTCTTCCCTTACCGCTTCTTCTTGATCGGCCTGGCCGCAGGCTTTTTCCCAGATTTCGCAGCCGGTTTAGGAGCTGGCTTCTTTACTGGCTTCTTCACGGGTTTCGCAGCCGGCTTGGCAGCCTTTTTCACGACCTTCACCGGAGCCTTCGCGATGGCCTTTGCTGAAGCCTTCGCGGCAACTTTCTTCGCCACCGGCGCAGCCTTGGCCACGGCTTTTTTCGCAATCGGCGCCGCCTTCTTCACATCCGTCGCCTTTTTCGGCGGCGGGGCCTTTTGAATGATAGGAGCCTTCTGGTCTTGCGCAGCCTTGGCAGCCTTCGCCTCGATCTTCGTTACAATCTCAGGTCTAACGGCTGCCACCTTCACTGGCCTGGTTGAAACTACCGTGGATACGGGCCTCGTCTCATCCTCTTCGCTCTCGGCATCCACATCTTCTAGGTCTCCAGCATCCTCATCGAGCAGGCTGACGATGGGCAACTCTTCCCCGCCCTCCTCCTCTTCGTCCCTAATCCTGGACTTTGCCTCGGCCTTCTTCGCGCGCCCGCGTGCAATTTTCACCGGAGGCGGCGGAGCGGGAGGCGAATGCGGCTCCAGAAACACCCGCATCTCCTCATCTGTAGTCAGCTTCCCGTCCATCAACTGGAAAAATAGCTCCTGCACCAGCTCCGAGTAGCCGGGCAGATCCGGCACTATCCGCATCTCCAGCATCATCGTCGTGGGAATCTTCAGCCGCGCCTCGGGCCAGACCGAATAAAAGTTCTTCAGCTTCGTCTGTACCTGGGCATTCTTGCTGGTGTACGCCAGCCATAGCACCGGTTCTGGTGCATAACTGGTCAGCAGCTTCCACGTTGCCGAGGGTGCGGCATTTTTCCTGTCCAGTAGCTCCTTCTGGAACTCCTTCGCCGAATCCTCAAGGCCCTTCCAGTACGTGACAAAGCCCTGCCGCGGGAATTTCTTCTTGAGCGCCGAAAGCTCCTTAGGAGGCAGCTTTGCCGTCAGTAATTCCATCTGCGCCGCTGAAAGATCCGGGCGGATCCCCTGAATCAGCAGTTGAATCAACGTCTGGTGCAGCGCCTCCAGGCCCTGCGTGTCCGCCTTCGCACTGGTCCAGGCGGGGAAGAGGTGCTTCATCCAGCCTTCGGCCTCAAGCGCCTTGAGCGCCTTCAGCGCATCCTCTTCGTGCCCGATCTCTTCCAGTTCATACCCCGCCAGATAGGGCGAGATCGCGTCGATCGCCCCTTCATCGCGGGCGTTGTTGTAGCGGGTCTTCGTGCGCTCATCCAGTTCCCAACCCATCCGCGCCTGGAAGCGGGTTGCACGCAGCAGACGCGATGGATCTTCGAGGAAGCCGTAGTTACTCACCAGCCGCAGCGTCCGCGCCTCCAGATCGGCATTGCCGTTAAGAGGATCGAGCAGCAACCCATAGGAGCCGTCGTTCAGCGAAATCGCCATCGCATTGGCGGTAAAATCCCGCCGACGCAAATCCTCAAGAATCGTCGCCCAGTGATAGACCGGCTTTCCCAGCTTCGAAAACTCTTCGCGCCGCGTGCTCGAAACTTCCACGCGGACACCCTTAAACCAGAAAAACAGAGTCCGTGAGGGCTCATGTTCTCCCCACAGTGTCGCCCCGGCTTTTTCTAATGATTTCTTAAGTTTAAGAGCATTTCCATGAACCGAAAAATCAAGGTCCCGGACAGGAAAACCGGTGGTCAGGTCCCGTACCGCTCCGCCGGTCAAAAACACGGTCATACCGTGGTCCCGGGCGGCCTTGCGAACCTGCGTTAAGGCATTCTGTTGAGCGGAAGAGAGGCGATTTTCTAAGAGATATACGTAGTCGGGCATGCCTTGACAATCTGGGAGAAGTGGTAGCGCGCCCCGGCTCGATACCCTACAGCTAAATATAGGTTCAACAATAGCTTACGGACATACCGGGAAGCTTCGCAAACCAACAATGTAACACATGGTTAATCGCTTGGCTACCGTTTTGCACAATTTTCGCGGCTGTTGAGTCATCTACGTGCAACAATTCTTATTCTGGGTGTCTCCACCCCCTGACCTACACCCTGCACTATGCCATCGAGTCGCAAAAAAGCCATCGCCCGCAGGTTTACCCTCGACTGGGTCGCCGGTTACCTGTCTTCCGACGGCTTTTCCACAGGCAGTTTCATTCAGAATGGCGTACTCGAAATACTGGCACTGGATGGCAAGGTTATCCCGCTCGGCCTCAAGACCATCAAGTGGGTCTGCTTCGTCCGCGATTTCAACTCCGGCGAGGCTTCCAATCCAGAACGCCTGCTTCGCAAAACCTTCGCCGGACGCCCCCGCACCGAAGGCCTCTACCTGCGCGCCAGGCTGACCGACGGCGATCTGATTGAAGGGATAGCTGCGAACGACCTCAGCCTTATCGCCGGTGAAGGACTCTTTCTCACCCCGCCTGACATCCGCTCGAATACCCAGCGCCTCTGGATTCCTGCCAGCTCCCTCGCCGAACTCGAAGTTGTCGCCGTCATCGGCGGCGCGGCGAAGAAGAAACCCGCTCCAGCCAAACCAGAGGACCGGCAGGAGAGCCTATTCTAGGGCATGGAAAAGAACGCGGTCTGCTTTGGACTCCGTCAAGCGTCCAGTGTCTTTCGGCTGACCGCTTCACAGTTACCCAGCTCTTAGCTGTCCCGAAGCGCCTTCATCGGATCGATCGCCGCCGCTCGTTGCGCGGGAAGCAGGGAGGCCATCAATGCCAGCAGCATCACAAACACCGCGGCCAGGGTCAGCACAAGCGGATCGAACGCGCTCACGCCGAAGAGAAACGTGCCCAATAAATGCGACGCGGCCGCCGCTCCCGCTAGTCCAATCACACACCCGATCAGCGCCAGCTTTGCTCCTGCAATGACCACCAGGCGAACGATTCCCGAGCGTTGCGAGCCCAGTGCCATGCGGATCGCCATCTCCTGCACCCTCAGCGCGACCGAAAAAGCAATCACGCTGTAGATACCCAGCACTGCCAGCAGCACCGCAGCTGCGGCGAACGACGAAATCAGTACAGTGTTGAATCGCCGCGGAGCCTCGCTGTCCGAGATGGCGTGCTCCATCGTCTGCACCTGATAGAGCGGAAGCTGCGGATCCATCGCTCGCACCGTCGACTCCAGCGCATTTTTCATTGCCTGCGGTGCCACCGCCGTGCGAAGGGCAATAAAGCCGCTATTCCCGAACAAAACATCGGGTGTCACCAGCGACCCGGCCCACGCTTTCGCTTGTCCGAAGGTTACATAGAACTGCTGCTTCGCGGGAACATCGGGGGAGCTCTCTTTCACATCCGCCACCTCCCCCACTACTGTGGCCCACGGCGTCTGCATCGTCTGCGTACCAATGCGCACCCGTTTGCCGATAGGATTCTGCCCAGGCCAGGACTGCTCCGCCAGCTTGTGGTTCACGATCGCAGCCAGTTGCGATCCGTCTTTATCTGCCGGTGTAAACAGCCGCCCCGCTAGGAGCGGAATCCCCATCGCGTGAAAGTAGTCGCCGTCTACGGTGATCATCGTGGCAAGATCGATCTCTCCTGCCTTCGGCGGAACATAACCCTCAGCGAGAAAGGCGCTATTGCTGTTGTTGCCCGACGCCGGTAGAAACGAAGTCAACCCTGTGCTCTTCACGCCCGGCAACGCCTGCAAGCGCCGCACCAGCTCATGATTGAACGCGTCGACCATGGGCTGAGTTGAGTACTGTTTTTGCGGCAAGTTGTACGACGCCACCAGCGTGTGATCTGGAGTAAATCCAAGCTTCACCTCGCGCATCTTCTCAAAGCTGCGCAGCAGCAGACCTGAGGCAGCCAGTAACACCATAGCAATCGCGATTTCCGCAACGACCAGCGCGGAACGCAACCGGGCATGTCCGCTGCCTGAAGTGCCGGTGCGCCCGCCCTCTTTGAGCGTCTCATTCACGTTCGTCCAGATGGAAGCAAACGCCGGAGCCAACCCGCAGATCCCACCCGTCAGAATCGCCAGTCCCATGGCAAAGCCCACGACCACCCAGTCCACGCCGATTTCGTTGATGCGGGGCAGCGTCTCCGGCAGTAGACTTACGCCAACACGCAATGCAACCGCAGCCAGCGCCAATCCCACCACACCGCCGGTCACGCTCAGCACCAGGCTTTCCAGGATCGCCTGCCGCAGCAAGGTGGCCGCGCTTGCCCCCAATGCCAACCGGACCGCTACTTCCCTCCGCCTGCGGATAGCCCGCACCAAGAGCAGCCCAGCCAGATTGGCGCACGCGATCAGCAGCACCACTATCACCGCCAGAAACAGGGTTCGCACCAGCGGACGAGCCTGCTCTACCGTCTCCTCATGCAACGGCCTCACCACCGGATGTATGCTGAACCCGGCCATGAATGCTGGATAGTTACGCACCGTCTCCGCCGCTACGCGCCCCGCGTCGCTCACCGCCTGCGCCGGCGTGATTTCCGGCTTTAGCCGTCCGACCATCTGGTAGCTCCAGTTGGCCGAGCTGGGCGGCGCCAGCTCCTGCTCTATAAAGCTCATTGGAGTCCACAACTCGCTGCGGTTCAGATGGCCTGGCACCAGCGGAAACTCGAAGCTGCGCGGCATCACGCCGATCACTACATAAGGCTTGCGGTCGAGCAGAATCTTCTTCCCCGCCACGTTCGCATCGCCACCAAAGCGGTCCTGCCACGTCGCGTAACTCAGCACCACTACCTGCTGCTTCTGATCGTCTTCCTGTTGCGTAAAGAAGCGCCCGATCAGTGGCTCTACCGCAAGCGCCGGAAACACCCCGCCGCTCATCCGCGTGGCATTCACGAGCGCCGGCTCGCCAATGCCCGACAGCTCATACCCCGTCTGCTGATATCCGCCCAGACTCGTAAAGCTGTGTGTGTCGCGCGTGTAGTTGCGAATGTCGGGCACGGTCACCCCGGCCTCCCCATTGCCGCCGACATTCTCCGCACCCTGGATGATATCCGCCACCACCATCAGCCGATTCGGCTCGGGAAACGGCAGCGGCCGCAACAGCACGCCCTCGACAATCGAAAAGATCGCTGTCGTGGCGCCAATCCCCAACGCCAACATCAGCACAGCCGTCGCGGTAAATCCGGGCGACTTTAACAAGTAACGAACGGCAATCTTTAGGTCGCGAAACAAAGACATCGTGAGCTCCTGGTCCGACGGTGACTGTGTTCTAGCTGCACTTTCCTTTCCAAACTACTTCCTGATGTAAAGGCATGTTCCATGCATGTCCAATCCATCCCGACCTCAAGCTACACGGGCCCAAACCGTCCACAATCGTAACCCAGCGTCCGGATACGGACAGATGATTCAAGTGGGAAGCGGCAGTTCCGGACGTCTGGTCTCCGAGGCTCTGCGGAGAGCGTTCCGGCGGGCTTGGTTGCACTAGCTGAGGAAGGAGCGGGGTAGGCGGCGAGTTCATCGAAAGAATGTAGGCTCGGCACCAGCCGCTCTTTGTAGGGTCGAAATCGGGAACCTGAGACGGTCAGGACGCCCCCTTGATTGGTTAACATCTGTAGGTTTTAACAGTTGCGCGCACCCGCTGTGGCGGCTAGAATTCCTGCGGAATGGGAAGGTGCCTGCAGTGGCCGTGAGGTGTTGCTTGAGCTATCGCTCATTCCGAAGCAGGATGTATGCTTGCTTCACGCGCTGAGATGTCTACCGTTCAAGCTCAAGAGCGCTTCCATCAAAGTGTTCGAGGAAAGGTAGCTATGAATTCGAAGCCTAGCGCCATGGGTGCAGGAATTCGACGTCTGCTCGTTGTGATCTGCACAGCTGCTCTCATTCCAGGCGATACGCTGGCAGGTCCGCTGTCCCTCCAGACAACTCAGACCTCTGCGACTCAGGCTCAGCCTGCGCAAATCCCCGCGGACCAGCTGGATTCGCTCGTAGCGCCTATCGCACTTTATCCCGATCCGATGCTGGCACAGGTCCTGGCGGCCTCGACGTATCCGCTTGAAATCATCCAGCTTCAACAGTGGCTGACTAAGAATTCCGGGCTGAAGGACAAGGCGCTGGCCGACGCTGTCGCAAAACAGCCGTGGGACCCGAGCGTGCAGGCGATGGCTGGATTGCCGGATGTGGTAAAGCGGCTGGCGGACGATATTCAGTGGACGACGGACCTCGGAAATGCGTTTCTGGCACAACAGAACGACGTGATGGATGCGGTACAGCGCATGCGTCAGAAGGCTCAGGGTACTGGCAATCTGAAGTCGACCGAACAGCAGAAGGTAGAGACCAAGACGGTCGAGAACAAAACCGTGATCGTGGTGGAGCAGGCCAATCCACAGGTAGTGTACGTGCCCTCATACAATCCGACGGTGGTGTATGGGCCGCCCGTTTATCCCTACCCGCCGATTTACTATCCGCCGCCAGGAGCCTACGTGGCGGGCATGGCGATTTCATTCGGCGTGGGCGTGGCGATGGGCGCGATGTGGGGCGGAGGCTGGGGATGGGGCTGCGGTTGGGGCGGCCATAACGACATCAACGTCAACGTAAACAACAATTTCAACCGCAACACGAATATCAACGGCGGCAACAGGAACAACATCAACGGCGGGAATCGCGGAAATCGCCCGTCACAGCTGCCTTCAGGTGGGCGCGGCAACGGCACCTGGCAGCATAATCCGCAGCACCGGGGCGGCGCGCCATACGGCGACCGCAGCGTGGCGAATCGCTACGGCGGGACCGCGCGTGGAGATTCGCTGGCTAACAGGCAGGCGGGGGCACGAAATCAGATCGCGCGGGAAGGTGGCAACCTTCCCAGCAACCGCGGCGGTGTCGGGGATCGCGGAGGAGTTGGCGGCAACCGCGGCGGCGTAGGCGGGGTTGGCGGCGCAGGCGGGGTTGGAAACCGCGGCGGAGCTGGAG
>JBAVYX010000394.1:0-7126 GCA_049588475.1 Silvibacterium sp.
CTTGGCAGCGTCGGCGTCACGGAACGCTGACAGCAAGAAATCGATGGTGGCACCCTTGGAATCGATGGCCCGATACAAGTAGCACCAGCGACCCTTCACGCGAAGGTAGGTTTCGTCCACCCGCCACGACTTGTTGGTCGGCTTGAGATGTCTTCGCAGTCTCTGCTCCAACTCCGGGCCATAAGACTGCACCCAGCGCCAGACCGTTGTGTGATCGACATGGAGACCGCGTTCTTCCAGCAGTTCCTCAACATCGCGCAGCGAGAGAGAATAGCGAAGATACCACCGTACCGCACAAACAATGAGGCCTGCTTCAGTCTGACGCCATTTGAAGATCGCGGGTCGGGTTATCATTTCGCGATTCTTTCACGTCACCAGCCAGCAGCCCTGAAAGTTGCAACACATCCGTCGAAACAGTGTCGGCAATCCGACAGCTGTCGTCCCGCAGTCACGCGCCGTTCCTGCGAACGCGTGTTATGAGCGACCAACCACGCACAGCATGAGTTTGTAAGTCGGATCAAGGTCGTAGAGATCGGGCTAAGGATGGGAGGATAACGGTAAGGAAGATCGACGCCGCGGCCTAAGAGTTTGTTAAAAAACGATCTCAGCCGCCTAAAACGGCCAACCACCGACAACTAACTTGGCTCAGAAAAGGCCTAAAACGCGTCGATCAGCCCCCGGTATACATTTCAGGTCACCTTTTCGAGGCCTGAATCAAGTCCTCCAAGGTGTTTTTCAACGAGGTCCTAATCTAGTTGATTGACATAGAAGTCGACGGAACGGGCTACGTCGGTGACGAACAGGACCGGGCGGGCAAACCAATCGCTCATAGGCCTATCGCGTGACTCGTCATCCACTGAAGCAAGCGTATCAGGGTCAAAGGGTGTGGGAATACCCCACTCAAGCCAAACACCCGGCTTGAGGGGGGAGCGCTTGAGCCTCACCCTTCAGCTCGTGGCCCCGTTTCTGGGGCCACGAGCTGAAGAGGCCGTTGCGGAATTCATTGGCAGGGCCTTGGCTTGCAAGGTGGCGGGGGTGGTGGAACGTATGTGAACTGAACAGTGTGCTTGAGGCTGCCGCTAGTCCCTGTGACTGTCGCGCCGTCCCACTCGAATGCGTAGATCGGGCCCGTCATGAGTGAGGTGCCGCTGCCTACAATCGAGGTTGGGTTCAAAGTACAAGTTCCTCCGGACAAGTTGCAACTTAGCGCCACGGTTCCATTGAATCCACCTGCCGCCCCTACTGCCACCTTGAACCCTTTGATAGTGAACTTACTTACCCAAATGGGGGTGAGGGTCAATGAAAAGTCAGGTGCAGCCAACGAAACGTATCCCAAAGGAGTGCCAACGCCCGTGCAAATGTCCCATCCGGTCTTGCAGTTGCTATTGCCTAGCTTGATGTCGCGGTACTCCTGCAGATACTCCGTCGGGCTGCCGTAGTCTCCGTAAATTTCCGCCAACGCTGCAGCGGTGTCGGCGGCGCGGGCTACGTTGGCAATTCCAGCAAGAGTCGGTGAGGATACGCTTGTACCTCCGATTTGAAGCCAGTAAAGGGCTTGACCGAAATAGGGTGTGCTGTCGTAAACAGCCACGCCGCTCAGGGGATCCGCATCGGAGGAAATATCAGGCACACCGCGGTGATTCCCGACGATGCCGGCGATGACGTTCTGATAGGACGGGATACTCTCGGAGGTGCTTAGACCCCCGCCGCCGCCCCCGTATATGTTGTCCCAGTATAATTCCCCCGTAAGTTTGCCAGACGCGTCGCGTTGAAGGCTCGTTCCGCCCGCAGCAATCACATTCGGTGAAACAGAAGGATAATTCAGAGAAAACGGACTATCCCCGGTTGAGGCAAAGTAGACAACTCTTGGCATATTGAAGTCAGAGTCGTCTGCCGTGTAACTGCTTTGCTCAGGATAACCCCAGCTATTACTCACCTCGCCGCCACCGGCTGCTGCCACTAACTCAGAGGCAACTTGCTCGGCAAGAAGCAAGTCGCTCAAGTCCTGCGAGGCTGCCTGCACCAAGAAAATCTCGGCCTGTGGCGCCATCGCGTGAGCCCACTCAATATCGAGGGCCTGCTCCAGGTCCCACCCGCCGTTGAAGGGATCGGGAGGAGGCTGTGTACCAGTCGCATAGACGATCTTCAGGTTCGCGGGGGGAAGGCCGAATCGCGACGAAAAAACAGCAAGATCGTTCGCTGCAGTGGGATAGTCATAGGCTTCTACAAGGGCTATCGCGCCTGACCCTCCGGTGGGGTTTGTGGTCGCAGTGCTAATCGGACATCCGCTCACCTGTGACACGAGATGGTAGACACACGCAATCGAGGCGGGAGTCTCAAACGTTGGCCCTGGTTGAGTGTTATTCGAATGGATGTACAACACGATGTTAGTGTGAGCGCGGCGAGCAACTATATCCTCAGTGCGCACAATGCTGGACGACGGGATGATGATTTTGCCGTCCGGAGCGGGCTGTTCGATATCTTGCCCGTAACCGGCGACAGCTACGGACGTAAGAGACAAAGCGGCAACCAGAAAGGCCGCGCCATTCAGTCGATTTCTCAGAAGCTGTATCTTTGCTTTGTACTTCATCTGAAACTCCTTTCAGCACGTGGTGCTGATCAGTTGATTGTTCTGGTTCCAACTTGCCGACGGCCGAAAGGGATGTTCTCGGCCAATCGGGAAGCCGCTAAGGTTACGGAGTGAAACTGGCAAGGCGAGGCTCCGGTTGGAATTCCGCCTCCATCGTTATTGGGCAGGTGAACTGGCTGGTTTCCCACCGCCGGCAACAGAAGCTCTGCCATCGCGTTCCGGTGGAACTTTGGTTGCACCCGGCGTTTGCTTCGGCAGGTCACAAGCAGACTTTTGTCCGGTGACATAGCTTCCACCTCGCCGCTTAATGCGAAAAGCCGCAGGACAATTACTAACGTCGGCTGAAATCTTTTTAACTCGTTGCGGGACTCTTGTTCGGGGCTCTTGTCTCGGACAAGCTGCAAATGACCTTGGACAGCGCTATAATCGTCACCCGGAGCGCAAGCAGTTGGCGCTGACTTCTTCCCAAGAGTTAACGGAGCTTCTACGCAAGTGGAGCAACGGCGATCCTAAGGCTTTAACGAGAGTCGTCGACGCCGCTTATCCCGAGCTGCGGAAGATCGCACGCGGCTGTATGAGCGGGGAGCGTTCCGAGCACACGATTCAGGCCACCGCGCTGGTACATGAAGCGTACTTGCGCCTCGTCGACATACGGCAAGTACGCTGGGAGGAGCGAGCTCAGTTCTTCGCGATTGTTGCGAAAATCATGCGCCGCATTCTGATTGAGCACGCCAGAACGCGTATAAGCGCGAAACGGGGCGGAGGAATGCGCCCCATCAATCTCAACGAGGCCCTGCTGGTTTCGCCTCAATTGGACCCTGCGATAGTCCGGTTGGATGACGCGCTGGAGGAATTGGCCAGTTTCGATGCGCGCAAAGCGCAGGTGGTTGAGATGCGCTACTTCGGAGGCCTCACATCCAAAGAGATCGCACTGGTTCTTGGTGTTTCGCCACAGAGCGTGAACCGGGATTGGAGCCTGGCGAAGGCGTGGCTGGCCCGTGCGATGAGCCGGGAGGAACCTGATGGACCCCCAGCGATGGGCAATCATTGAAGCCCTGTACCACGAGGCTCTCGGAAAGGAGCCTGGTGAGCGCTCGTCTTATCTGGTGGCCGCATGCGCCGAAGACCTCACACTCCGAAACGAAGTTGAGTCGTTGCTTGGCTATGCCGATGCACACCAGTCGGAGCCTGCAGAGCGTTCGGAACTAGCCAAGATTCTGGGCGAAATCGTCGGGATCCCCGCAATTGACCGCATGGAATTCAGTCACGCGGTCGACGGCACTACCCTCGCGCCAACCAGTGTCGGTATGTATCGAATTCTCCGAGTACTCGGCCAAGGTGGCATGGGAACGGTGTATGAGGCCGAGCAGGAACATCCCCGCCGCGCGGTAGCGCTGAAGGTCATCAGGCCAGGCTTGGCGCGCTTCGAACTCATCCGGCGCTTCGAGCAGGAATCGCAAGCGCTAGCCCGGCTTCAGCATCCCGGCATTGCTCAAATCTATGAAGCCGGTACTGCGGATAGCGGATCAGGCCCGCAGCCTTACTTTGCGATGGAGTTCATACGTGGCGATTCATTGCTCGTGTATGCGAAGGGCCATCAACTGAACACGCGGCAAAGGCTGGAGCTGGTGGCCAAGATTTGCGACGCCGTTCACCATGCTCATCAACGAGGAATCATTCACCGCGATCTCAAGCCTGGCAATATTTTGGTGGATGAGAGCGGTCAACCGAAGATTCTGGATTTCGGTGTGGCCCGCGTGACCGACATCGACGCAAAAAACACGCGCCAGACCGATGTTGGACAGATCGTGGGAACACTCGCATATATGAGTCCGGAACAGGTGCTGGCCGATCCGCTGGAGTTGGATACGCGCAGCGATGTGTACGCCCTCGGGGTCCTCCTGTTCGAGCTCTTGACCGGATGTCTGCCTTACAAAATAAGCGGCCAGATACACGAAGCCCTGCACACCATCAGGGAAGAAGATCCGACGCCGCTTAGTGCGATCAGCCGCTCCTACCGAGGTGACATCGAAACCATCGTAGGCAAGGCACTGGAGAAAGACAAAGCACGACGCTACGCTTCAGCGGCGGGAATGGCGGCCGACGTTCGACGCTATCTCAGCGACGAGCCGATCGCGGCGCGCCCGCCCAGCGCCGCGTACCAGTTACAGAAGTTCGCCCATCGCCACAAGGCCGTGGTGGCGGGCGTGGCGGCAGTTTTCGTTGTGCTGATTACGGGAATTATCGTCAGCACCTGGGAAGCGGCTCGCGCCCGGCACGCAGAACAGGTCGCCACGACCGAAGCGGCCACCGCGAAAGCAGTGAACGATTTTCTGCAGCATGACTTGTTAGCTCAGGCGAGCGCCAACAGCCAGGCTGGTCCCGAAACCAAGCCCGATCCGGATCTTAAGGTGCGTACCGCTCTGGATGCGGCGGCGGCGCGTATCTCTGGCAAGTTCGCCACACAACCGCTCGTGGAGGCTTCGATCCGGCAAACCATTGGCAATACGTACAGGGAGCTGGGCCAATTTCCGCAAGCCGAGCAGCAACTGGAGCGTGCCTTCGACCTGAGGCGTCGGGTTCTGGGCAAAGACGATCGCGACTTGCTCGACACGATGAACGATCTGGCGGCGTTGTACTATGCCGAAGGCAAGTATGCACAGGCCGAGCCGCTTTATACCAGCGCACTGGCCGAGCAGCGCCGTGTGCTTGGCAGGGAGCATTCCAGTACGCTCCAGACAATGGGCAACCTGGCAGTACTCTACTGGAACGAAGGCAAGTATGCGCAGGCCGAACCGTTGTTCACAGAGGCTTTGGAAGTACAACGTCGCGTGCTGGGCCAGCAGAACCCTGACACGCTGGAAACAATGGGCAACCTGGCGCTGCTCTACTACTCCGAAGGCAAATATGTGCAGTCCGAGCCGCTCTCGATCAGGGTGCTGGAGCTGCGGCGTCGCGTACTGGGCGAGGAGCATCCCAATACGCTGCTTGGTATGAATAACCTGGCGCTGCTCTACTACGCCCAAAGGAAGTACGCGCAGGCTGAGCCACTGTTCGCTAAGGCCCTGGAAGTACAGCGGCGCGTTCTTGGCGAGGAGCATCCCGACACTCTTACCAGCATGAACAACCTGGCATTGTTGTACTCTGACGAAGGCAAGGATGCCCAAGCGGAGCCACTTATCACAAAAGTCCTGGCAGTGCAGCGTCGCACGCTGGGAGAGGAGCATCCCAGCACGCTCCTGAGTATGAATAACCTGGCTACGCTCTACGTGTCCGAAGGTAAGTACACGCAGGCCGAAGCACTCTATTCCGAAGCGCTGCAGGTCCAGCGTCGCCACCTCGGGGAGGAGCATCCGGATGCGCTTAACACCATGAACAACCTGGCGGTGCTATACAGGAGAGAAGGTAAGTACGCGCAGTCCGAGCCATTGTTCACCTCGGTCTTGGAGGCACGGCGTCGCCTGCTGGGCGAAGATCACCCGGACACGCTCCTGAGCATGCATAACCTGGCGGATCAGTATCTATACGAAGGTAAGTATGCCCAGTCCGAGCCATTGTTCACAAAACTATTGGACCTCCAGCTACGCGTACTCGGCCCGGAACACCCCAGAAGGATCGCCAGCATGACCGACCTGGCGCTTGTTTATCTGAACGAGGGTAAGTACTCGCAGGCCGAGCCCCTACTCCGCGAGGCATTGAAAGACCTGGACAAGACTACACCAGTAGACTGGAGGCGGTACAACACCGAAAGTATGCTGGGCGCCAGTCTCAGCGGTCAGAAGAAGTTTCCAGAGGCAGAGGCACTGCTCCTTTCCGGCTATGCGGGGTTGGTGGAGCGCAAAGCCGCCATTCCGCTTGACAGGCAGTTCAAGGTTGGTGAAGCCGGCGATCGGATCATTCAACTCTACCGGGACTGGGGCAAGCGCGGAAAGGAAGCTGAATGGCGGAAAAAGCTCCACGTGACCGCACCCGCCGCCCGCACACACTAACAGTGTGTGCTTCATTTGAATATTCCTTCACGCACCCCATAGTCCAAAGATAGCGTCCTGTTCAAGTAAATCAGTTCGGACGTGCGCTTCCCCGCGTGTTCGGTGATGGGCTTACGTTGTCTCAAAAGTACTGAGACAACTTTTAAATGCTTAAGGGATGGGTTGCAACTTTCAGAGTTGCTTTCAGAGTTGCTGGCTGGTGACGTGAAAGAATCGCGAAATGGGAACCCGATCCGCGATCTTCAAATGGCGGCAGACCGAAGCTGGTCTTATACTCTGTGCCGTCCGGTGGTATCTTCCCTATTCTCTTTCGCTGCGCGATGTTGAGGAGCTGCTCGAGGAGCGTGGTCTCTATGTCGATCACACAACGGTCTGGCGCTGGGTGCAGTGTTACAGCCCGGAGCTCGAGCAGCGACTGCGACGGCATCTTAAGCCGACAAACAAGTCTTGGCGGGTGGACGAAAGTGTGTCACGAACACAAGCGAAAGCTGTGATGCTGTACTGAAGATGGGAGTAGGCCTCCCGAAGCCGGCTTGCAGGAGCAGGC
>JBAVYX010000395.1:0-7069 GCA_049588475.1 Silvibacterium sp.
GGCGCAGCCATGAAAAGCACTTCCGAGAACCTGGAACAAGCCGCAGTCCAACAACAGTGCCGCTCGTTGCGCCTGCCCGCGGTGGCCGAACAGTGCGCACCGCTTGCCGATGTAGCTACCAAGCAACCGTGCCGATCACTCGCTTTCGGTAAATCCGCTGTCCGTCAGGCCCTTTATCTGACCAGCGAAATTGCCAGACAGCGGGACCCCGTTTGCGCTCGCTTCTGATGAGACTTCCTCGTTGCATGGTCATCCTCCAGCACCGCAGTAGCGGTGCTGGAGGATGTTCTCTGATTGGAAGTTCTCCTGGTAAAAAGACTCTCGGAGCTCAGAATTTGCCTGCTTCTTCGCCGATTCAGTTCGAGATTGTCGCTTTGCGCGGGCGACAACCTCTCAGCTTACGAAAGGCTCTGTTGGCTTCATTTGGCGGCTGAAAGCCACTTGTACGAGGAGCCGACTATACAGACATCTCAAGTGGACTTTCCTCGCTGGTAAATGAGTGACTAGAGATTTGCACTCGCCGAGAGCCGGATTGTTGGACGGAGGGCCGTTATCAGAGAAAATAACCAGGTAAATGATCTGACTGCCTATTAGCCGGGAAAGCGCTCTGAGCCTACCCACAGTTGAGCCAGATCTCTGAGGCTGTCCTTGAATGGGCGTGTTACCAAGTAGTTCTTCCCACCTTTTACACGCAGCCTGTACTCTCCGGTCGGTAAAGGTTGGATCTCCTCCACGGCGGAAATATTCACGACGACCGAGCGGTGGATACGAATAAAACCGTAGGGCTTGAGCTTCTCCGCGATAGAAGAGAGAGACTCGCGCAGCAAATAAGGACTGGGCCGATGTTGCAACGAAACGTAATTGCCTTCGGCTTGTACTGCCACGATCTCAGCTAAATCCAAGAATAAGATTCTACCCTTTGCCTTGCACGCGATTCGTGGCGCCTGTCGTTTTGCTATAGTCTCCAACTGTTGCAAGGCTCGAATGAGGTTGGCATCATCAGCTCGGGTTACCGGAAGGGATGCGGTATTTATAGTTTCGTAGAACCCATTTCCGGCTGTCGATTCGAGAGTGAACTTCCGTTTGCTCTTGGTGGAGCAAATCGTATTGTCGGGGGACGGGCTAGCCGAAACCTCTGCATTAGCGTGAGCTTGTTGAACAAACATCTCACGTACAATGGTCTTCTGGTCCTCAATCTTGCGTGCGTTCACGATGGAACCTCGCATTTCCCACTCGTTTCCACTTGGTGCTACTCGAAGCAAGACTGACGAGTGCGCTGCCACTACATGAAATGGTCCTGACTGTTCGAGCATACGAACCAGTTTGGAATGCAACAGTGTCAACTTGCCCCTTGATACGCCCCATCCAATCAACCTCGCTTGCCGTTGCCCGGCGCGCGCAGGGACCGCAGCCAGCCCACGATGTTTCTGATCCCCGCTTTCCACACCTTCGCATCTTGAGCATTCTTTGCTAACGTGGCATAGCCCTCGACCATCGCGACCAGAAAGCTGGCAGCTTCGTCTGGATTCAGGTCGCGGCGAACTGTTCCCCGGGACTGCCCTTTCCGCAAAAGCGTTGCAACACCTTCCTGCCAGTCAAGGAATATCCTCTCCAGTCGTTTGCGGAATTGCTCGTCCAGCGGAGACATCTCCTGTGACAAATTGAGCAGCGGACAACTGGCTCGAACGTCTTGTGGCCGAGCTGGTATCCGCCGGACAACGCCGATCAAAATGTCGATGGGTTCCCCCTCGCTAAGCATAGGATGCAACCACCTGTCGCGCGTAAGTTTTGCGATCTTCTCTTCGACGACGGCATATCCCAGGGTTTCCTTGCTGTCGAAGTGGTAATAGAGCGCTCCCTTGGTGACGTTGGTGGCGGCGAGAATTGTATCGATGCTGGCACTCTGGAAGCCTGATCTGTGGACCTCACGAAAAGCCGCTTGCAACAGGCGTTCCCGTGTACGCTCCGGATCACGGGTCCTTCGCTTCTCGGTGCCTCCTAACATACCGACCAGTTTGTATGTTGCTCGATTGAAAGTCAATCACAATCGATCCGCCTGACTCCTGGCTGCTCAGTTTTCTCGAATTCTGTAACATCTCGCCAGTGTGTGTATGAAAAGTTGGAGAAACAGTCGCTTTGGTCGTTTTGGAGTCGTCCCAGGAGATTGTTAATCCGCCACTCGTCTTCGAACTCTGAAATGTCGGGCCTGTTGTGTCACGTAATCGCCGCGAACGTGGAACGCCACATGCTTCCTCAGTTCACCAGCAGGAATTTGTGGAATTGTGTGCCAATTCTGCTCTGCACTGCTGGAGCGCCGGGTGATACGTGACGTAAATCCACCAGTCATCTCGCCACGGCGACCTTCATATCTCGCCACAGCGACTTTCAAATGGAGAAAAGAGGAGACATGAACACACTAAGACAGTTGCGCAAGTTCCGGATTCCGTGTGTTACGACGATTGTTCTGGTTTGCGCCAGCACTGCATTCGCTCAAAAGAGCTACAAGCTTATCGATTTGGGCGTTAACAAAACCACGGACAACTTCAACATGGTCATGGGACTCAATAATCAAGGCTGGGCTGAGAATATGGATGGGTTTGGAAAACCGCCCGTCCTTTCGACCTCCACGACCGTTGCAAGTGGCCGCGCGGTAATAAGCATCTACGGACTCAACATCGACCTCGGCGCGCTAGGAGGAGAGAACAGTTGGACCAACTATGGCGGGATCAATGATCGCGGGGAAGCTGTCGGTCTGGCCGAAACATCTGTTCCGGATCCGAACGGTGAAGACATGTGCGGCTTTGGCACGAAAAAACCTGTCGTGGGTTTCTTTGGCGGCACGGTCACATAGAGGCTCTCCCGACGCTGGGCGGAAATAACGGGCAGGCCGCCGCCATCAATAACCGCGGACAAATAGTAGGCATTTCGGAGACGACGGTCCCGGACCCCGGATGCCCGCCGAGCAAGCAGCCTGGAACGACGGTATTGCCGGTAATGTGGGAAAAAGGCGAAGTCCGAGCTCTTCCTACGCTGCCTGGCGAGCCGGACGGCTTCGTGCAGGGTCTGAACAATCAGGGCCAGGCCGTGGGCGCCACGGGAACCTGCACCAGCTTTGCGATTCACGCCGTATTGTGGGAAAACGACCAGGCCTTCCAGCTTCCAGACCTCGGACAGACTGGAAGTGACGCCTACGCCATTAATGACCACGGCCAGGCTGTCGGGTATGTCGTGAGCGCTGACGGCTCAACCTTCGTTGCCTCTCTTTGGCAGAACGGCGCACACGGCGAAGTCAAAGACCTCGGTATTTTGCCGGGAGATTCTGCCTCCTTTGCCACCGGCATCAACAACCGGGGCCAGGTGGTGGGAAGCACGTTCCTCTTCGAGCCTGACGGGAACCACTGGACCCATGGCTTCATCTGGCAGGACAATGTGTTGACCGACCTGAACACGCTCGTTTCCAAAGATTCCAACCTCTCGATCGTCGCGGCCAGCAATATCAACGAGCGCGGACAAATCTCGGGCATGGCATTGGTGCTCACCGGGCCGGATACGGGCAAGGTCCACGCCATTCTATTAACCCCTTCAAGCGAGGAGATCGGCGAGTCGGTTGCAGATTTCGCACGTACACACCCGCATTCCACTGCGCCCGCGAATACCTGCCACGCTCCGGGGAGATTCGGGCCCTGCCCATTCGGAAGATAAAGTGGGCTTCTTCGGAGCTCGCGCAACATCCAGCTATATGTTGCGCTGGCGCAAGGCCGGAGATTGTGCGGGACATCCTGGGTCACGTCGAATATCGACGTGACCCAGAATTGCACCACGTCAGACGACAGTAGAGAAGGACTGTTACGCTGGAATCGCCTTTAAACAAACTTGGATCGAGGATAAACAATGGGCATTCGCACTCTGATTCTTGCAGCTGCTGTGATCTCGAGTAGTGGTGTGCAGATGCGCTCACAGATGAGCGGACCCCCACCGTCACCGCCGGTGGGTACAAAGGAAGACCCCGCGAAAGCGCTGGACGGTTTGCTGTCGATGATGGAATTCCAGGTAGTGGGGGCGGCGAAGGCGATGCCCGCTGATAAATACAGCTTCGCACCAGTGCAAGGCATCTTCGCTGCGGGCCAAACCACGCAGTTCGACACCGTGCGCACCTTTGTGGCACAGGTGACCCACCTGGCACAGGCGAATTACTTCTTTTTCGGCTGGAGCGGCATTAAACCTGACCGCGACATGAAGGCTATCGGGTCAATTACGACTAGAGACGAAGCGGTGGCTGCCCTGGAAGCTTCGTTCGTCTATGCGCACAAGGCCATAGCGACCATTACGGCAGAAAATGCGTTTGTAGCCATTAAGCCGATTGACGGGTTCAGTACCAGGACGACGATAGCCGCTTTTGCGGCTGCACACGGGAATGACCACTACGGCCAAATGGTGGAATATCTGCGGATGAACGGCATCGTGCCGCCGGCAAGCGCGAAGTAGAAGCTCATTGGCAGCTGCTGTTGAGTGGATGCCAGGCGCGAGATAGGAAAGTGAACATCGCCAAACGAGTTGTTCACGTTGCATACGGACGACAGCTGATCCAACGTCAAGCTTTGAATACGAGGCGGCAGCTTGTGTATAGCCGCATCGTTCTATATGGACTTAAAACTATATGGACTTAAAAACCCGGTTTCGGAGAGAGCAGGCAGTTGTATCAGGCCGAAGCTTTCAAATCATCGTTTGTCGGCAGGCGTCTGAGCCACCTGGACGAGAAACCGGCAAAGCGAAGAAGTGGTTCCCGCTGAGTGCGGTGCTGGTCGCAAATGTTCGAGATGCCGACTTATGTCCAAGTGATTTTTCTTCAGAAACCAGAAATCAGTAAACATAGGTGCGTTCGCAGAATGAATCAGCTAACCATCAATGAGGCGCTATCGTCGAACTCTCGAGATCATGGGCTTCAAAGCTGGCAGCAATTGTTTCTGCGGGAGAATCAAATGCGGAAGAACAATATCAGGATCACAGCTTTAGTATTCGCTGTTCTGGTCGTCTTATCCTGCTCCATCCGTCTACGAGCCCAGGTTGAAAAGGCTCCCTATCCGGCTATGGCTCCTCTCGATCAGTATTTGATTTCGGACGAGAATGTTGAGATCGCCCTGGCTCGCAGCGCTGCTCCAGCGTCCATTTCAGATGCGGCCGACGTGATGGTACTTCGACGGGACGGCTATACGACTGCCGTAAATGGATCGAATGGCTTCGTCTGCATTGTCGAGCGATCATGGGCTACCACGACCGATGATCCACAGTTCTGGAATCCCAAAATACGCGCCCCGCATTGCTTCAATCAGCCAGCAGCAAAGACCTTTCTGCCTATCTTTCTGATGAAGACCAAGCTGGTGCTCGCCGGAAAATCGAGGGCGGAGATCGTCGCGACGATCTCTTCGGCACTGGAAACGAAAGAACTGCCGGCCCTCGCGCCTGGGACGGCGGTCTACATGATGTCGAAGCAACAATATCTAAACGATACCGGCAAGAGTTGGCATCCACATGTAATGTTTTATGCTTCGGGGGATGCTGAGAAAAGCTGGGGGGCTAATCTGCCTGGCTCGCCGATTATGGCAGCATATGACCCTGAACAACGGGTAACGACTTTCTTCGTTTTGGCCGACGAATGGTCCAACGGGACGCCGGGACCACCGATTGTGCACTGACCTACGACTCGAACCGGGTTGCTCACGCAGATGAGAGGTAACCGAACGTCGGCTAGTGTTTGCCAACGCGGAAGCATTCCACCTGGCCAATAAACTTCAGGACAACTGGATGCTGCTTGTCGTTAGGAAAAGTAGGACCACATTCTCGCGCCGGTGCTCCGCTACAACAGCTGCCTGCCAAAACGGACAGAGTCGGCGGCAGCGGAATCTGCGTGACCTGCTTCTTTACGCGGCGGGGAAATCATTGCGGTCCTAATCACTTTCAAAGCAGGGGCCCCGGATCCATGCCTGATGATTGCCGGCGCTCGTCTGAACGGTGAGGAAGGCGGCAGGATTCACGCGGTCCAGTTTGGCGTACTCAGGTTGTCGAGCTGTGTGAACGCTAAGGTCTGGCTCATAGCCCGGACCACAAGATTGCCCCTACCGTCGCCGAGAAATTATCCTACCTTCAACAGGATTGCACCGCACTACGGATTACGCTACGGTTTTGCTCCCGCTACCGGGATTTTCCAACGACTTAGAGGTCGTCCGCCTCTTGTAAGCCCTTTAAAGTCGTGTATGGGCCGTGCTTTCACGGCGATAACACGGGTTCAAATCCCGTCGGGGACGCCAAATAATCAACAACTTAGCAAATACAAAGCAGGAATGTACGGCAGGCGTACGGCATAGAATCTTGCGGAAATCGCGCCGCTGTGCCCTCACCCTAAACAGCTTTACAAGCCGCGATGGGTGTACAAGGGAAGCCATGGCTCGCGACAACAAGGTCCGCATCAACATCCGCATCGACGCCGATCTGGTTGAGCACTTCAAGCGGGAAGCGGAGCAGACTCTCAAGTCTGAACGTCCGGCGGGCTACCAGACGCTCATCAACGAAGCTCTGCGGGAGTGCCTCGACACGCGGGAGTATCTGGATCGCTGCCTGCGCGAAGAGAGATTTCAGGCGCTTGAGCGATGATCGAACGTGTCCGCGTCCCGGTGAAGCGTTGCCTCTGTGAAGTCTGTCTGACCGAATGGCTCGTGCCCACCGATCAGCTTCCCATGTTCTGCCGGAATCTGGCATGCAGGTCGCGGAACTGGAACGGGAAGAAGCAGCTTCGACGCTCGCACGTAAACGAAATCGTATTGCCGTCTCCGCACACACGCGGCAGGCCGAAGACCGCACAACCGTTCTTCGAGAGCGAAGACTAGTGATCAGGAGCGCCTGTACGTGCCGCGCCCATTTTGCTGGGCACCGGAAGAGCGCAGCCAGCCCGAAACTACTGGCATGGTCCGCCGCCTAGACCCCTGGAGGGTGTAAAGGTGTAGACAGGAGGCGTCCCATGGAGATTCACACGATCGGCATTGATTTAGCCAAGACCATTTTTCACCTTGTAGGT
>JBAVYX010000396.1:0-4575 GCA_049588475.1 Silvibacterium sp.
CTTAGTCCGTCTGACAAAGCGGACGAACAGCTTTCCGTGGGCGAGCGCGTGAGTCTTTCTCCGAGAGCCGGATGCGTTAATTGCGCACGTCCGGTTCGATGAGCGGGGTGTGAAAACGGAAGCACGGCACAGCTCGTGAGGCACCGACAGACGAAAGGGTCGGCAAACGGCTAGGCTGGGCCTAAACCACCGCGTCACACCTCGACTCCACCAGGTTGCCCGCGAGAGTGTTGGTTGAGTGGGACGCCTGCGGATTCTCATAGAGGTAACCCAGCAAGATTTCCTCGAAAGCGACCATATAGGCTTCTAGGCGAGCCACGTGAGTATTAATTAACATAGGGCCGTCGGCTGATGTAATGCTTTCTGCACTCTGAAGGCGTGCCTTCAACACGTTTAATTCCCCATTGTCACAGTGGCCCTAAAAATAATCTGCGGAGTTTGGAGAATGCAATTGTCCGGCAATACCCTGAAACATACTTTGATCTTCGTTCTGCCCTGGCTGTCTCTATTTGTGGTGAGCGTTTGCGTACATGCACAAGTCGATATGCTGACGCAGCATAATGACAATTTTCGGACGGGTGCAAATCTGCGAGAAACGATACTGACCCCTGCAAACGTAAATCACGCCCAGTTTGGGATGCTGTTCAAGCGGGTCGTGGACGACCAGATCTATACACAGCCGCTGGTGGTAACTGGAGTTGCGGTCGACGGAGGCACGCGCGATCTGGTGTATGTGACCACGGTGAACAACAGCGTCTATGCCTTTGATGCCAACGATGTGGAGGCTTCACTGCCAGTGTGGCATGTGAACTTCGGAACGCCGGCAAACCTGCACAGTGAAAACTTTGGCTGCTTGGACATCAATGGACAAATGGGCATCATAGGCACACCTGTAATCGACAAGGCGCGCGGAGTGTTGTACGTGGTTGCGCTGACACGGGCGGGCGCGGCGAATGGTCCTAGGACCGGATTCATGCAGCGACTTCATGAACTGGATCTGGCGACGGGTGCTGATCTTCCGGAGAGCCCAGTGACGATCAGCGCGCCTGACTTCAATGCGCTCATGCAGAATCAGAGGCCTGCGTTGATGCTGGCTAACGCCATGGTGTACATAGGATACGCGTCGCATTGCGACAAGGATCCTTATCATGGATTTCTGATGGCGTACGATGCGAAGACGCTGGCACAGATGAGTGTTTTCAATACATCGCCGACGGGCTCTGAGGCAAGTATCTGGCAATCAGGCCAGGGACCCGCGGCGGACGCGGAAGGGAACGTATACGTAGTGACAGGCAATGGCAGTTGGGATGGCGTTAAGAACTTCAGCGAGAGTTTCTTGAAGTTGACGCCGCGCCTCACGCTACTCGACTGGTTCACCCCGACGAACCATCTCACACTCGACAAGGAGGACTCAGACCTCGATTCCTCGGGTGCGACTCTCATCCCAAGTACGCACCTGGTTCTCGGCGGCGGTAAGGAGGGCGTGCTCTACACGCTGGATGCAAGAAACTTCGGACATCTCGGTGACGAACATGCGCTACAGCACTTTCAGGCGACAGCATCGCATCTGCATAGCCTTGTCTACTGGCAGAGTGCTCATACAGGCAACTTGCTGTATGTGTGGGGGCAGAGGGACAAAGCCAAAGTCTACAAGTTCGAAGGAGAGAAGCTTGGAGAGACACCGTTGATGATGCGGGATGTACCGAATGAAGGTCATCCCGGCGCGATGTTGTCGCTTTCGGCAAATGGCAGCAAAGACGGAATTCTGTGGGCAGCAATCCACGCGACCGGAGACTCGTGGCACGAGTCACGACCGGGGGTTCTGCATGCCTATGATGCAGATGACATTCGCCACGAACTATGGAACTCGCTGCAGGTCCCTGTGCGCGACGATTGCGGAGAGTACTCCAAGATGGCCCCGCCTACAATCGCAAACGGGATGGTTTACCTTGCGAGTTTTGGCAACGAAAACGTGGGAACGGGTCAGTTCTGCGTCTACGGATTGCTGCCAACAAAGGATGCGGTCAAACTGGCTGCTCCGACTCGCGTAAAAGCGGCGTTCCTCAGCGGCCTTCTGACGATTACCTGGGATGTTGTCCCAGGGGCGAAGACTTACCGCGTCTTGAGGATGAGCACACTTGAGCCTGAGTCGAAGTTGGTGGCGGTGGGGTTGACTACCGGGAAGTTCACAGAACCCGCGCCTGAGAGAGGCAGTCCGCGACGTACACGATCATTGCGGTGGGAACGAATGGCGTTAGCGAAAAATCAGATGCCGTAAAGGTGACGTCGCCGAAGCCGAAACAGATGGAGGATTGAGAACGATGTTAAGGCTAATGGGTTCGGGCTTATTTGCTGGGAGCGTGCTGTGCGTGCATCACGCACAGTGCTGCCGGTCAGACTCTTCCTTCTTCTCCGCTTCCAGGTAAGGGGCGCCCCCAGCATGGGATTGCCCGATCTTTTGTGCCAGCGGATAGTTAGTGGAGCTCAGTTATTGAAGGGGGTAAACGGACCAGTTTTCTTGAACCAAGCCTAGAGTTGGTCTTCGCCTGAGGCAAGCATGTTTTACAGGCCAGCTAAGTACCGTTTTCGATTACAAAAGAGCGTTGAAAGAAACTATAGAGGGCTAGATAAGCTTGCGGAGTCGTTTACAGTTCAAGCATTGAGTAGCACTTTGGGGGATGGCCACTGAATTGTGGTGCCAGCGATCAAGCCGTTCACTGGCGTTTCGCACTTTAAACCATATGTCGTCGCCGAGATCCTAGTCTAGGTGATTCGAGGACATTAGCCCTGTGGCAATTGTTTCACGCCAAGCTGAGTGAGCAAGCCCAGTTCATCGGAGCTTCCCCAACGCTCGACCATCTTGCCATCTTTGAATTTGGAGAACTGCACGCCCCTGATTTTCACCTTCTTTCCAGTAGCTGTGATCCCCCCAAGTGGTCCCTGATGTGTGCCGGTCAGTGTATAAGCAAAAGCGATCGACTCGTCATCTGCGACGAGTGCCTCCACCGCAGCATTAAGATCGGGGAATGCCGTGCGCATTCGCGAAAAGAACATTCCGTAACCATCCGGCCCGGATACCTGGCCTGGAGCGGGGTCGTGATCGACGCATCCGGATGCAACAGCTTCTTTGAAGAGATCAAAGTTGCCTGTATTCACCGCTTCGGCAAACTTGCCTAATGCTGCGAGATTTACCTCTTTACTCATAAAAGGAGTTCTCCTCTGAACTATGAGATGTCGGCGCTCTTATAGAGTGGCAAGTAAATTTAGGATCACTGCATGTGTGGTCGATACCAGCGACGAGCGGACAAGCAACGCATCGCGGAAGCCTTTCATCTTGGCAATATCGATGGCCTGGCACTTGAACTTGCTCCGGATTACAACACATCTGAAAAGAATATTGCTGCTCATCTGTTCGGCTCTGGCATTGATGAGCGCACCTATTTCATATGGGCTGCCACTGGGTCGAAACGTCCGAAACGCCGACAATCCATCCGGAACGTCTGCCTCTAGGCGTCTCGCAACAAGATGGCGGCCCAATACCCGCTACGATTTCGGCAATGATTGGGAAAGGCTGACTAGGTTTTGCGGAGGCACGTGGATCAGAGCCCCGCGTGGGGCGTCGATGTCGGCGATGAGAAGAAATGCGATGGATACAAGAAACGGCAGAATCAAGAGCACTACGCTTTTCAAGTGACCGCTGCGCGCACCATATCCGAGCATCAAATTGCACAAGATAGCAATCGCGATCATTAAGTCCCATGCTGCGGTTGGAATGCGGTTCCACCATGCGGCCTGAGTATATCCCTGCGAATTCAACACATCATTCATGCCCGAGACAGCGAGAGCCATCACCGGTGTTGGCTGAGCCAAAGCCGGATTCTGAACCGCGATCCACATCTCTGTCTGCAGCAGACCAGTATCTGCGTTGATCTTTTGCAGTTCGGTCTGATCACGGGTCCGATAGAACAAAACCCGCAGATCGAGATATTTTGCCAGCTGAGCACGCACCTGAGCAGCATCGGACGCAGGCAATAGTCCTGCACGGACATATTCCGTCCCGATTGCATTCGCCTCTGCCTCCTCATAGTTCCTCCGTTGCTCATAGCGGCCGGTCGCCATTGAGAAGCTGAAGCCGATAATCAAGCCAAGCAGGGTGAGGGCAGCGGCCTGCACAAAGCCAAAGTCTTCGCGCACGTCGCCGACCAAGGGACGTTGGCTGCGCAACTTAGTCCCAACAAATGCCGAGAGCCACAGGACTAATAGCGAGAGCGGAAAGAACAGAACTGGATAGTTGAACATATGCATCCCTCCCGAGGAGTCAGGTTCAGTCTACGGTGGGTAATTACGTCTAGCCAGAAGCGGTAGCTGCCAACTCAACGATTGGGACCCGAGTCACCGGCATTGCGGAAGTTTCGGGGAGCCGCGTCGAAATGTCCGGATAGCCGACTACACGTCGTGCGCCGGGATAAACCGGCATGTTGTAGGGGGTGTGAGTCCCCTACAGGAAAGGAAACAGCGAATCCATCCTGGCCTCGAGTCTTGCATGGGACATCGTGAGGTGTCTGGTGAAGCGTA
>JBAVYX010000397.1:0-4795 GCA_049588475.1 Silvibacterium sp.
CAGCGCTACTAGGACCTCCAGGACATCATCGCGATTCTCGGCATGGACGAGCTTTCGCCGGAAGACAAGCTCACCGGTGCCCGGGCCCGCAAGGTTCAACGTTTCCTCAGCCAACCATTCAGCGTGGCGCAGGTTTTCACCGGCCGGGAGGGCAGACAGGTTCCTGTGGCTGACACCGTTCGTGCCTTCAAGGAAATTCTCGACGGCAAGCACGATGACGTTCCCGAAGGAAACTTCTACATGAAGGGCGCCATCGAGGAGATCAAGGGCTGACACTGCCATGGCGAACACGATAAAGCTCGAAATCGCAACTCCCGATGCTGTGGTCTACTCGAATGACGTGGACATGGTCACGCTGCCGGGCGTGGAAGGCCAGATGGGCGTCCTCCCCCACCACATCCGGCTTATGACGCAGCTTGTGCCGGGCGAAATGATTGTGCGCAAGGATGGGCGCGAGGAGTTGCTGGCAGTCGGGGAGGGCCTCGTCGAGATCACTGGCGACAGCGTGAACATCGTGACGGACATGGCCGTTCCTGCTGACACTATCGACGAGGCCAAGGCCGAACAGGCTCGGCAACAAGCTGAGGCTCGTCTGCACGAAAAGATCTCCGCAAAGGAGGTCGCTTCAGTGAACGCCTCATTGGCTCGTTCTCTGGCGCAACTCTCCGTAAGACGTCGCCGCCGCAAAATCTGACAGGGGCCTGCTGTTAATAGGCCTTGGTCATGGCATCCCAGCCGTCCTTATTCATACCCGATGCGAACGCTCTCGCGAACTCGCTCCACCGTCCTCTCTTCGAATCACACACGCTGCGGCAGTCGCCTCAAATCGGCGTCGCGCAGCGTGGCATTCTGCCTGCATGGCGCATCTCACGGTGATGATGACATCTACGTCATGGTCAATGAGATATTGGGGAGAGTTGGTTTTTCACATCCAGGAAGGTACGCCACAGGAGTGGCTGAGAGTCGTGGACACAGGTTTGCCGAGTCCTGACGACTTTTCAGACCCGGGAATGCCATTGGAACAGATGGAATATAAAGTTGCTCCCAGATCGATCGTCGTTCTAACCCGTCCCAGAAAATAACGGCAGCGCGTAATTAGTAGTTCTTCGCCACGAAGCTACTGCTCTGCAGAAGCCGTTCAAAGGCGTCTGAATCCAGTAGGTCAAGAGACCGCACGACTAAGTCAGCCGGGAGATGCTTACCGTTGCGACTTACCCCAATGCTTCTCATTCCTGCACCGCGTGCTGCTTCTACCCCAGCCACAGCATCTTCTACGACAATGGACTGCTCGGGTGATGAGCCAACCCGCGAAGCGGCCATTAGGTACACTTCCGGATCCGGCTTTCCTTTGTGCACATCTTCAGCCGAGACGATGGCCTGAAAATAGTGGGTTGCCTTCAAAGCTTCCACGACCACGTCGACGTTAGGACGCGGCGCCGCCGAAGCAATCGCTTGCAGCCATCTATCTTCATGAAGCCGGTGGACCCATTCAACAACCCCGGGCAACGGTGACATGCCATGTTTGCGAATAAGATCGCGATATAACCCTTCTTTGGCGTTGGAGATCCTCTCCACTCGCTCAGGAGTCGATGCGGCGCCGAGCCACCTGGGAATGATGGAATCATTACGCTGCCCGAATGAAGCGAGAAACTGGTCGCGCGTGATGGGGATACCCTCTTTCGCCATCGTGTCGCGCCAGGAGATCCAGTGGAACTCCTCCGAATCGATCAAGGTTCCATCCATGTCCCAAAGTACTGCGCGCACTGTGCTCATCCCTTGATCTCCGTCGTTCAGTTGTCAGCCTTGTGCAGCGCAATCTGCTCCTTCGCCGCCGCTACCACATGATCCACATTGAAGCCGAACTTCTTCGCCAGCTGTTTGAGCGGCGCCGATGCTCCAAAGCTCTCAATACAAATGCTGCGCCCGTCGGATCCCGTATATTTGCTCCAGCCAAAGTCTGAAGCCATCTCCACTGACACTCGTGCCCGCACCTGTGGGGGCAGAACAGATTCGCGGTAATCCTTATCCTGATCGTCGAACAGCTCCCATGACGGCATACTCACCACTCGGGCCCGCACACCCTCCTTGGTCAGCTGCTCATATGCGTCCAGGCACAGCGCAACCTCGCTTCCAGTCGCAATGAGGATAACCTCAGGCGATCCCCCCGCGGCATCCGCGAGAATATAGGCTCCGCGGGCCAGGCCTGCGGCCGGTGCATACTCTGTGCGATCGATCGTCGGCACCGCCTGACGTGTGAGCACCAGCGCTGCCGGCGAATGATGCAGTTGCAGGATCACCTTCCAGGCTTCGACTACCTCATTCGCGTCAGCGGGCCGGATCACGATGAGGCCGGGCATGGAACGCATGTGCGCAAGCTGTTCAATGGGCTGATGGGTGGGCCCGTCCTCGCCCACTCCAATTGAGTCGTGGGTGAACACGTAAACCACCGGAAGCTCCATCAACGCGGCCAACCGCATCGAGCCGCGCATGTAATCGACGAAGATGAAAAATCCCGCGCCGAAGGGCCGGACCTTCACCAGGCTCAGTCCGTTCAGAATAGCGCCCATCGCATGTTCGCGGATGCCGAAGTGAAAATTGCGTCCGCCATAGTTCTCGGCCGAGAAATCGCCCGCGCCCTCCTGCGTGATGCGAGTTTTTGTCGAGGGAGCGAGGTCTGCGGCTCCTCCAATCAACCAGGGAATGTTCCTGGCCACGGCGTTAAGCACCTTGCCTGAAGATTCGCGTGTCGCCAGGCCCTTCGCGTCCGCGGGGAATTCCGGCAGTTCATGGTCCCAGGCTTCAGGAAGCTGGCGGTGCTGCATCCGGTAAAGCTCTTCGGCGAGTTCCGGATACTGCTTGCGATACTCCGCAATCTGCGCGAACCATGCGTCGCGCAGTTCTTTCCCGCGCTTTCCAATGCCCTGACGGAAGTGATCGTAGACGCCATCGGCCACGTAGAACTTCTTGTCTTCGGGCCAACCATAGTTTCGCTTAGCGAGCCGGACCTCCTCCTCGCCCAGGGGTTCGCCGTGCGCCCCGCTGGTGTCCTGCTTGTGCGGCGCGCCGTATCCGATATGGCTATCCACGATGATCAGCGTGGGACGATCTTTGCAATACTGAAAGGTCCGGAATGCGCGGGCCAGCATTTCGAGATCGTTTGCGTCTCCAACCCGCGTGACATTCCATCCGTATCCGATGAAACGCGTGGCCACGTCCTCGGTGAAGGCCAGGGAGGTGTTGCCTTCGATCGTGATGTGGTTGTTGTCGTAAATCCAGCACAGGTTCGAAAGTTGCAGATGTCCGGCAAGCGAGGCCGCCTCGCTGGAGATGCCCTCCATCATGCATCCGTCTCCGCAGAGCGCGTAGACGTCGAAGTCAAAGAGATCCTCGAACCCGGGTCGGTTGTAATGCGCAGCCAGCCACTGCCTGCCGATCGCCATCCCCACGCTGGTCGACAGGCCCTGGCCAAGCGGCCCCGTCGTGGTCTCCACGCCCGACGTCCACCGATACTCCGGATGTCCCGGACAGCGGCTGCCCAGCTGTCGAAACGTTTTGATGGCGTCCAGTGGTACCGATACCTCTCCCAGAGCCTCGTAGTCCTTGCTGACGGCCCGCACTTCGGTCAAATGAAGCAAGGAATAGAGCAGCATGGACGCGTGTCCGGCCGACAGCACGAAGCGGTCTCTGTTTGGCCATACCGGGTCCTGCGGGTCGAACCGGAGGAATTGCTGCCAGAGAGTGTAGGCAACCGGCGCCATCCCCATGGGAGTTCCGGGATGCCCTGAGTCGGCCGCCTGTATTGCATCGATGGAGAGGGTACGGATCGTGTTGATGCTGATCGTCTCTATCGATGGGGGTGTCGGTGATTTCAGCAAAGGGGCAGTTATAACATCACTTACTGCGCTCATTCAAAACATCCTTTCAGCAGTCGTTCGCTGGCGTTCGACTCTGTGGAAAGCAGTCCCCAAGCACGTCGGGGAGTTGCCGGCTGACTCTAGCCGGCCACCCCTCGCACTCGTTCAGGCTAGGCTGATGGGTGCGGAAACCTCCAGCCGGTGATTTCCGGAGAATCGATGCCGTATTTGTACGCGTGAGCCCGGCATTCGATCTGCTTGTTGCGGAATTTCTCTTTCGCATGTCCGCCGATTTTTTGCAGTTTGGGCACGCGATTGATAGCGTCGATCGCCAGGGTGAAGCGATCGATCTCGTTGTTCATCGCCAACTCCATTGGCGTATTGATGTTGCCCTTCTCCTTATAGCCGCGAACATGGATATCTTTGTTGTGGCGAGCGTAAGTCAGGCGGTGAACCAGGTAAGGATATCCGTGGAAATTGAAGATGACCGGCTTGTCTACAGTGAACAGGGAATCGAAGTCGCAATCCGTCAATCCGTGAGGATGCTCCGTGCTCGGTTGCAGTTTGAACAGGTCGACTACGTTGATGAAACGAATCTTCAGGCTAGGAAACTCCTCGCCCAGCAGCACCGTTGCGGCCAGCGCCTCCTGCGTGGGAATATCGCCGGCCGAAGCGAATACGACATCGGGTTCGCCAACAGCCTGGTCGTTACTCGCCCAGTCCCAGATCCCGATGCCCTTCGTGCAGTGCTCGATCGCGGCATCCATATTCAGATACTGAAGATGCAACTGCTTGTCGGAGACGATCACATTGACATAGTTTTCGCTTCTTAGTCAATGGTTGGCGACCGATAGCAGACAGGTAGCGTCGGGCGGAAGATAGATGCGAGTTACGGCGGCGCTCTTGTTCAGAACAACGTCCAGGAACCCGGGATCCTGGTG
>JBAVYX010000398.1:0-1624 GCA_049588475.1 Silvibacterium sp.
CCACGCGTGGTGGGCCGTAGTGTTCAACTCGATAAGCACCCTTTTACCGTCATCGGCGTGGCGCCACCTGAATTCCAGGGAACGATCATGTTCATCGCGCCGGATTTCTTCATGCCCATCGTAAACGAGGAGCAGATGGGCGCGCCGAGCCTAAACACGCGTGGGACCGAACATGCGGTTTTCGAGGCGCTGGGACACCTGAAGCCGGGAGTGACTCCCGCTCAGGCTGTGGCGGATGTGGGTGCCGTGAACGGATATCTGGAAAAAACTTATCCCAGAGAGATTGTTCACCACGGTACAGTGCTGTCGCGGGAGGGGCTGACTTCGTTTGGTCCCCCGGTGCGGGCATTCGTTGCGGGATTGATGGTGCTTTCCGGGCTGATCCTGCTGGCTGCGTGCGCCAACCTGGGCAGCCTGTTTGCGGCCCGCGCCGCCGACCGTTCGCGTGAAGTGGCTCTGCGTCTCGCGCTTGGTTCGAGCCGGAAGCGCATCTTGCGTGGACTGCTTACCGAAGCGCTGCTGATATCTCTCGCCGGCGGGGGTGCGGGACTGTTGGTCAGCTTCATGCTGTTGCGCCGGATGAGCATCTGGCAGCCCATTCCCGCGGTTCCGCTCCACCTGCCGGTCACCCCCGACGCAATGCTCTACGTGGTTGCTTTGGGTTTGGCTCTCCTCAGCGGATTCCTATTCGGCATTGTGCCGATACGCCAGATTCTTCGCGTTAATCCATACGAGATCGTCAAGGCGGGATCGAGCGCCAGGATTGGGCGCAGGCTGACGATCCGCGATGTGCTCCTCGTCGTCCAGATTGCGATCTGCGCGGTTCTGGTCACGTCTTCGCTGGTGGCTGTGCGAGGGCTTGTACGCTCGCTGCACAGCAAATTCGGTTTCGATCCGCGCGACACGATGACTGCAGGTGTAGACCTGGCCACGGCCGGTTACGGCGCCGACAAAGTGCCCGCTATGCAGAGGCGGATGATCGAAGCCATGGGGACGATCCCCGGAGTGGAAGCAGTGGGACTGGTGAATGGTTACCCTCCCTGGTCTATACCGCGGGCAACCGGGCAGATGTGTACAAGGAAGAAACCAGCGATCTGAGGCCTCCGAACGCCGCTGCCATGCCTTTCCGGTA
Source organism: Silvibacterium sp. (assembly GCA_049588475.1). Lineage (GTDB taxonomy): Bacteria > Acidobacteriota > Terriglobia > Terriglobales > Acidobacteriaceae > Silvibacterium. The sequence goes on from JBAVYX010000398.1 coordinate 1,133, forward strand.
CGAGGTGTCTCCCGGATACTTCGAAGCTGCGGGCACAAACCTGCTGGCGGGCAGGAGTTTCTCCTGGCAGGACGATAAGAACGCGCCCGCCGTAGCCGTCATCAATCGCGATTTTGCCGGCACAATGTTTGGCTCGGTCACGAGCGCGGTCGGCAGGAATTACAGGCTGCAGGACGGAGCCCGTGTCCAGGTTGTGGGGGTTGTGGAGGACGGAAAATATATGTCCCTCACTGAAGCTCAGCAGCCGGCGATGTTTCTTCCCTTCCTGCAATCGCCGGCGAGTGCGGCCTACCTGGTGGTGCGCTCGAAGCGAGATCCCCAACGGCTTGCCGTGGCCATGAGGGGCAAGGTGCACGAGCTGGACGCGGGACTGCCGGTCGACACGCAGACGTGGACCCAGATGCTGGAGGTGGTTCTGTTTCCTGCGCGAGTGGCTACCATGGCGCTGGGCGTGCTGGGGCTGATGGGCGCCATGTTGTCGATTACCGGCAT
>JBAVYX010000399.1:0-8939 GCA_049588475.1 Silvibacterium sp.
GCTACGGCTCCTTTCAAAGTGCTTGGCGAACTCTCGAAGGAATAGAAACCGTGAACATGATCCGCAAGGGGCGAGTCAGATGGGTAGCAAAGGGTGACGTTGTTGCGGAAGCACGGTTCATCGCCAACCTCTTCGCTATCGCTGCCTAACTTTCCCCTCACCTTCACAACTCTGCTGCGCCTCAGCTTCGTGAACAGTAAACTTCGCAATGAAACCGTTTTCCGCATACTTGACTGGGACCAGCGGGAAAGCCTTGTTGCACTAAAAGCGATGTGTTGCAACACTTCCCAAGCAAGCAACACCGACTACGCGGCGGCTACTTCAGTGTCGCAGACGTTCACCGTGTCCAAGGCGGCACTGATGGTGACCGCGAACAACCTGTAGGACGAACTGGTGCAACGCGCAGTTGCCACTCATGCGAAATCGTAATACGGGGAGTCACTCGAGATCAGCTACGACGAACGTGATGTCGTCAGACTGACCCGGCCCCGAAGCGTCCGTTGACCATGCCAACACCTCCCGTAGCAACTCATCAGCAAATTGTTCTGCAGGAAGGCTTTGCCACGATGCGAGTAAATTGGGTAACTTAGTATCTCCAAAACTCAGACCAACCCCATTCTCGGCGTCCGTAAGCCCATCGGAATAGAGTAGAAGGCGGTCACCCTCCTCGAACTTGAACCCCCTTTCCTCGTACACCTCTCCATTACGAATGCCGAGCAGCAGTCCCGCCGCATCTAATGCTTCGAGCCTTTGCGTATTTCGACGCCACAGGAATGGAGGAGGATGACCAGCGGCGCAATATCGCCCGACTCCATCTTGACTCAAGGAAACGTATACGGCAGTTGTCAATTGTCCCGGCGCCTCTCGGCATAGTGTACGGTTTAGATTTCCGACGATCTCGCCCGGTCCCTCGCTTCTCCCCGCTCCGGCAAATACCGAGACCTTCACCATTGAGGCGACAATGGCTGCCGGAACGCCATGTCCCATGACGTCGGCCACGATGATAGCCATGGAGTTCGTCTGCACCAGAGGAAAACCATAGAAATCTCCGGCGACAGCCGTCATCGGGGCATAACGCGCAGCGACTGACCAGTTGCCAACATGCGGCATCGACGAAGGAAGAATCGCAGACTGGATCTTGCGAGCAGCCCTCATCTCGTCAGTCATCGCGATCCACTCTGCCTCGTTTGCGGCTACGCGACGCGACACCACATATCCGAGACAAACCGTCAGCACCAGGAAGCCAAATGGTTCTGACATGGTTCGATAGTCTCTCGCCCGCAGGTTAGTGATGTGATCGTAGGAGAATGTCAGAAAGAACATTAGTAATCCGCCAAAGATAATGAGCCGGCCTTTTATCGGCGGCGGCCGGTAACCCGCAAGGCGGTCGATCAATAGAACCAAAGGGACGAGGATGACCAATGCAATTCCCGGCGAAGGAATTACTTTTGGATGGTCCCGCATTGCCATAAGAGAAAGCACGCTTAGCAAGGCGAGCGCATAGGCCCAAAGCAACCATTTTGAGGACAAGCGCCAGCCCTTTCCATAAAACTCCTGAAACAAGAGCAGGGCCGGGATGCTGGATGCGAGCCCAATAAGTTTCCCTACAACGACTTCGAGCAAATCAAGCCAATTATTTCCTACGGTCACGAGGACGCTGCGATATACCAATGCCAATCCGTATGGCGCAGCAAACAGGCCAAACCATAACAGAATCCGCTCCCTCGACAGCGCGCTTGCAAAGTGTGCGCTAAGAGAAAGGGTTCCGATGGTAAATATGGCGGTTCCTGCCATCACCAGAAACAGATCATCGTGCAGAAACATAACGAATCCTTGCTATTAACATCGCTGATTTCGCGATGCGACTGACCGCGCTCAGACAATAAGTCATCGCTGCAAGAATTAGGTCGGGACGCAGGTCCAGCGAATGGTCATCGTTTGCTAAGTCACCGTCCCGACAAGGCTGACCCCGGTATTGTTGATGAGAACGACCAGCCTGCCGAAGTGTGCGTGAGCGTAACGCATTAGTTCCTAACTGTGCCGATTGAGTTGAGATCAGCGAGCACATCCGCGGGAAGCTGGAGTGTTGCGGCTTTGAGATTCTCGCGAAGATGTTCGATGGAGGATGTTCCAGGAATCAACAGGATGTTGGGCGACCGCTGAAGAAGCCAGGCCAGTGCGAGTTGCATCGGCGTCGTCTCAAGCCTCGCTGCTGCTCGATCAAGCGCCGATGACTGCAGCGGAATGAACCCTCCCAGCGGGAAGAATGGTACATATGCGATGCCTTGCTTCGCCAGTTGATCGATGAAGCCATCGTCGTTTCGGTGTGCCACGTTGTACATGTTCTGGACGCAGACGATCTCCGTAATTTTCTGGCCCTCAGCTAACTGCTCAGAAGTGATGTTACTCAGGCCCAGATGACGAATTAGCCCCTGTTGCTTGACCTCCGCCAGCAGAGTCAGCGGTTCTTCGATGGATCCTTCCGTTGGCTCGCTAATTCCTCCGACCCTCAGGTTCACGACATCAAGCCTGTCGAGCCCGAGATTTCGAAGATTGTCATGCACGGCATCGATCAGCTCCTGGCGCGAAAGAGCATGAATCCACGACTTGTCAGGACCACGCCGAGCGCCTACCTTAGTCACGATCACCAAGCCATCCGGATAGGGACGGAGCGCCTGCTTGATGATCTGATTGGTCACATGCGGACCGTAAAAGTCGCTGGTGTCGATATGGTTCACGCCTGAGGCGACCGCCTCTTGCAGGATAGCGATTGCACCGCCAACATCAACCGGCGGTCCCCACACCTCGGGGCCGGCCAGCTTCATCGCGCCATAGCCCATGCGGTTTAACGTCATAGATGTGTTCGGGAGTGTGAAGCTGACGGCAAGATCAGTTTGTTGAATCATTCGGTTCTCCTCATGTTCAGTGAAGCTGGAACACTCGCTGCTTCATCTAAGACATTTGATGAAGGAACCTTCAGTTTCGGAGTTCGCATTGTGGCAGCTGACGCGTTAATTGCATTTGAGCCGTACCTCCCTGTCTGAATGCCAGTTAGAATTGCCTCATTTATTGGGCATGAGCTCCTGGCTTGGAAGCAAGCAATCCCTCATATTGCTGCTTTTCCCGGGCAGCATCCACGGGACGCGAGGCCTGTTGGTACGCCGCTGCCAGCTCTTGGTGAACGTCGGGAATCTCAGGGTAGGCCTTCTCCAGTGCGACCAGACGCTCCAGACCGCCCTGGAAATTCCCCGCCTTCACCATCGATGCCGCATAAACAAACGCTAGCTGCGGAACCGCCGTCAACTGCGCCTCAATGGGCTGCAAGGTCTTTAGCACTCCTGAATAGTCCGCCGTCATGTACTGGCTGATGCCCAGCATGGAACGGAGGCTTGTATCTTCCGGGTGAGTGCGCAGAGCACGGCTAAGCGGCAGTACCGCATCCTGAAAGCGGCTGGCTAAAAAAGCTGCGTGGCCCCAGTTGTGGTCGAGACCCTCGAGCGAAGGGTTCCACTCAGCGGCGCGCTGAAAATATGTAAGGGCAGAAGCAAGATCGTTGCCGGATGCAGCAATCGCGGCAAGGTTGTTGTAGCTGTCGGCAAGCGCTGGCGCCAGTTCTCGCTCAGATGCCTCGATCTGGCTCAGCGATTTGCTCGTGGCGGCATTCTGCAGACTCGATACGTTCGCTGGCCCCATGCCGGCTTCAGTCGGCGGATTGTCCGGCACGTCCGATAGATAGTCAGCGAGGCGGCCGCGGTCCTGCTTCAGGCTTTGCTTTGTCTGCGCAGCAGAGATTTGCATCTCGCTATCCGCCTCCTTTGTCCTGCCTGACTGAATCAGAACCCGCCCCAGCATATAGTGCGCCTTCTGCACCTGATATCGGTTGCGCGAAACATCCCCCGTCAGCGTGATCGACTTACGCAGTGCCGTCTCCGCATCGGCAGGCCGACTGGTCTCAAAATAGAGTTGGCCCAGGTAAAAGTATGCGTCCGGATTCTCCGCATTCAGCTCAACAGCGCGCTTCAGGTCGCGCTCAGCCTGGGCATACTTGTGCTCTACCTGCTCGATATGTCCAAGAGCGGCGTAGGTCTGCGCGTCACTCGGAGAAATATCCAGTTCCTTCCTCAGCTCCGCTTCGGCTTCCGCTGTTTTTGCTCCTTCTGAACTCGAAAGATACACTGCTGCCAGCGCATAGTGTGCGCCGGGCAGGCGTGTGTCCTTGACGATTGCCTTCTGCAGTTCACCAATCGCTTCTTGCGGGAAGTCGGAATTGCCGTAGGCGAGTCCGAACTGGCGATGGATGACCGCCGTATCCCCAAAAGCCCCCAGCATCTCGGAAAAGACGTTTGCGGCGCATGGCTTGTCCTGCATATTGAGACAGGCAACCGCGAGGGAGTACCCGTCTTCGAAATCTGGTTCAAGCGCAACAGCCGCTTCGAATTGCTGACGCGCCTCATTTCCCTTGTTCGTCTTCATCAACACACGCCCCAGGACAAGGTGGGCTTTGGCGCAGGCCTTGGCGTTAGCTGGATAGTTGCGAACGACCTGCTCAGCCAGCAACCTTGCGTGAGAAAGATCACCGCGCGCAAAAGCAGCTTGAGCGTATTCGATTTCGAGCGCCGGGGAATTCGGCGCCAGGCCAAGCGCCTCGTCAAAGAGCGGGGCAGCCTTGTCATAGTCGCCGATGCGCGCCCGCTCAATCGCCAGTTCTCCGAGGGCGTCGGCGATAAAGATACGGTACTGCCGCGCTGCCTCCGTTAGAATGCCCGCCGACTGATAGCTTTGCGCCGCGTCGTAATGCTGCTGCAGCAAGGATTTCGCCGGCGGGCTTTTTTGAGTTTGTCCGTAAAGTGCGGAAGCACAAAGAGCAGCATAAAGAGCCGCTTTGCTGGCGTCTATCAGTCGTCGCTTGAGGAAAAGATTCATCAGTTACTTAGGTTGAAGTATATGTGAAAGGCCGCACACTATAGGAGCTGTGCGGCCTTTGCAGATGCGAGTCAAAGCGTAGCTGTCTAGAACTGGTATTTGATCGCCAGTTCGAAGATTCTTTGTGTTGGCGTCCCGGACTTGTTATCCAGAACACCGAAGTTGTTCGGATTGGACGATGGGTAGGCGGTTACGTTGGGAGTAAAGGCTTTGCTCGTATAGTCGGCGTTATAGTGCAGGGTCACCTGGCTCTGGCTGCTGAACTGCGGCAGTGGGTGATTCAGCCAGTTGAATGCGGAGGCACGGAACTGGAAACTTTGCCTTTCCGTGACGTGAAAAGTTTTATAAAGGGCCATATCGCTGACGACCAACGGCGGTCCGCTAAAGTATGGGAAACGCTGTCCGCCAAATGTTCCAATTGGCGGCGGAGTAAAGCAGTTGTATTTCAGCTGTTCACACGTCGTAAGCTGCGGCGTGATAACGATTGACGCATTCGTGCCATAATAAGTGGCCTGGCTAAGGCCGGTTCCAACACCCGCCGGCAGTGGATTATAGTTCGGGTTCGCCGGATTATTTTGAATCGGCGCTCCGTTGATGGTTGCGTACTGCAGGCTCATCGCGAAGTTCCCGGTGTTGTTGTTGTATTGAGATTGCAGGTTTCCGCCCGCCTGCCATGAAGTGATGTTGGAAATTGTCCAGCCGTTCGTTACTCCTCGAACGAACTTATTGCTTCCCGTCAGGACATTGTCAAAGAGATAGGATCCGGAAAAGTTGAAGACCTGAGGCCGGTCGATGGACAGAACTCCATAGTTGGGCCGGATCAAAAATGGATTGACCTGCAAACCCGTGCCCAGGGTCTTGGACCACGTATAGTTCACGTTAAAGTTGGCGCGTGGGCCACGCTTCACCCAGCTCACCTGCAAGCCGTGATAATTAGAGTAACCGACGCCTGTGTTGACGTTAATATTGTTGTCACCATAGGCATAGCCAAACGGGCGGTAATCTTCCGTCTTGTTCCCAACCGTGGTCACGTCTTCAGGGTTCGTAGCAGTCTTTCCGGTTACGGGATCGGGTGCGAAGAAAGCTCCTAAAGGAATCTTGTTTTGATTGGTGAAGTCTGTGAAGCCGCTTCCCGAGACGCTCTCGCCGCCCATCACCAGGTTCTCACTATCATTTCCCACATAGGCTATTTCCAGCAGCGTCTGCCATGGCATTTGTTGCGAGACGGTCAGGTTCCAGGCGGTCGTATGCGGCTGGGTGTTATCGGTAGGATCGACCGCATTCACGGTGCCATTGCAGCAGACCCCGCCCGACGACCCCGGCGCCGTTAATTGCGAAAGTTGAGACATGAATATGCTGCTGCTGCCGGGGAGGTTGTATGTCTGCACTGACTGCGAAGTCGTTAAAGCGGCCGTGGGAGAGTTGGTCTGCTCGCTGAAATGGTAGATGCCCCAGCCGCCGCGAAAGATAGTTTTCCCGTTTCCATACAGGTCATATGCAATTCCAAAGCGCGGATCCGGATAAACAAACCGGTCGGGCTGTCCGCTGTTGGGAACGGAGGGATCAATCCCATGCCACCGTATGCCAGGATTGATTTTCCCTGCGGTAAAATCGGCCGCTACCAGGTTCGGGTAGAAGACAGCCAGGCCGTTTCCTTGCCTGTCATACCAATGTCCAATGTGAGACAAACGAATGCCATATTCCAGGGTCAGGCGACTCGTGGCTTTCCATGAGTCTTCGCCATAGAAGCCAAGGTACTGAAAGGCCAAATCGTTATTCGGCGCCTTGCTATCCTGCCCAAAGCTTGTGGACAATCCCATAAGAAAATTCGCAGTGGGATTGTTCGGCGAACCAACTCTCTGACCAGTGATGGCGTTGGGCGTAAGATTTCCGCCGAAGCTGAAGCTGTTGAAGGTCCCGCTGAGGCCGCCCGAGACTGCAAACGCACCCTGGAGATTTCCGGTATTTGCCGCATAGACGCCAGCTTTGATCGTGTGCGTGCGCCACAACTTTGTTACGTTATCCGCAAAAGCCGGTATCTCTTTCCGGACAGTGTACGAATTGCCCGAAGCTTCAAAGATGTCCGCCTGAGAAAAGTCCGGGAATGTGAAGTTTCCCGCGGTGGCGTATGCCGGGATCACCTTCGCGCCGTTATTAAAGACTGTTCCATAAGGATACCCAAGCGTGCTTTTGTACGCCGCTGAAAGATTGGGAGGAGCCACAGGGAAATTGCCGTATCCCCAACTGGCAATGAATTCGTTCGTCAGCGTCGGGTTGAAAATATGAACGAAGTGGCCGGCGAGCGCCTTGGAGTACGAAGTGGTCTGCAGGCCGCCGCCCGGATAAGGAATCGCGTTTCCGGGAGTCCAGTAGATGTGGGCGCCGTTCCCCTGCGAAGGCTGCTGGTCGTATCCCTGCTGGTAGGAAATGAAGAAGCTGTTGTTCTGGTTCAGGTTGTAATCCACGCGCAAACGGTACAGCCAGCCGTTGTGAACACCAGGAATGACCTCACGGTAATTGTAGTTGCCGGGAGTGGTAGCCGGATTGGCGTTCGCCTGAGGCCAGAAGCTGGAAAGCGCCTTCGCGCCCGGATCCAGAAACTGCGAAGGGATCATGCCGGCGGGACGGCTTCCCTGTCCAACGACGGTTCCGTCCGGCAACACAGTTCCAGTTAGGTCGTTACAGCCGTTGGTCTGTGTCGAATTTATGTTTGTCGCTCCCAGACAGAACGCACTGTTTGCAGATGTTGCCGTGAAGTTGCCGGACATCATGTCCGGCGTAGGAATAAAAGACGTCAGCACATTCGTGTTGCCGTTATTCTGCTGAATCCTCTCGTAGCCGCCCCAGAAGCGCAGTTTCTCGTGAGTGAACGGAACGGGTCCGCCAAAATTCCCGCCTGGATAATAGTAGGCTGCACCGCCCTTTGGCGTTATCGGAGTGGTGTGATTGCTTTGCCAGTCATTCGCATTCAGGACGTCGTTTCTGGCATAGAAATAGGCTTCGCCGTGGTACTGATCACCGCCGGACTTGCTGGTCGTGTTAATGACCACCGGGCCGAATGGAGCGTCCGCGCCGAAGTTCGACGTCTGCACGCTGACTTCCTGCGTCATGTCCGGGTTCACGAGTGCAATGGAGCCGCAATTGCAGCCCGGATCGTCGACATCCACGCCGTCAAGAAGCTGGCTTGTCCCACCGCGATTTGGAACGCCATTCGCGTTGAGTCCATTGCCAACCGCGCTCTGGCCAACACTGACCTGCGTAAAGTTGAACATGGGGCCGTTGCTCAGTCCGTTTGGGGCAGTCGTGACTCCGGGAAGCACCTTCAGTAACTCCGACAAGTCACGGCTTCCCAGCGCCAGGGTCTGAATATCCTGGCTGTCAAGGATGGCTGCGCGCTGCCCGCCTTCCACAGGTATGATCTGCGTACTCGACTGCACCGTGACAGTTTCCTGGGTTGTACCGACCTCCAATGCAAGGTTGGGAATCTTTCGCACATCTCCTGTATTCAGCGCAATGCCGTGCTGTACCAGGGTCTTGAAGCCCGGCGCCCCAACGTTGACGGAGTAGGAGCCGGCAAGGAGTGCAGGGTAAACGAAAAAGCCCTCAGCGTTGGTGACTGTGTTACGTATTTCTCCCGTGGCATCGTTCGTTAAGCTGACCTTTGCATTAGGAATGACGCTTCCTGACGTGTCCGTCACCGTGCCGCTCATGGTTGCCGTTACCTGCGCATGCATCACTGGCAGGAACATCAGCAATACGGCTATGGATATCACTCCTCTCACACACCCTAGCAACAAAGCTCGGCTCCCGGAAAAACATGCATACAACAAATTTTGCTTGGTCATTTTGCCTCCAGATGGTCGTCCTGTGTGCGGTCATATTCTGCATGCGTGCTTGCATGAGATCATGTGCCGCACGCAGTTTCGTAATCCATTAAAACGGTTTACCTACAAGCTAAAGCGATTTAGTTGATCCGCCAGAGATTTAATCCACCTGCATGTATGGTTGTCAAGACC